>BJGF01000007.1 GCA_014190295.1 Actinomycetes bacterium
CCGCAATGGCATCCAACGAAGCAGAACCCCAAAGTGATCTGAACGCTTCTACCGAATACCGCAAGCATTTAGCGTCGGTACTCGTTCGCCGTGCACTTGAGGCTGCTTCAAAATAAAAGATTTACGTCTAATTCGTTTTAGGCCAATATCAGTTTTCGTCTACTGCATAGTTTTTCTGTGGTCCGCTAAACGATTCGGGCTTCCAGTTGATCGCATCGCGGTCGTGTCATGGATGTTGGGCGCACTGGTTTGTGGAAACTTTGGCAAGTCGTTGCATCAACAATATGAAATGGTTCGTGACTGGGCAATTTTGGTTGTGCTGCTCTTCGCATACGAATACAGCCGTGGCATTGCCGACCAACTAGGCACTCGAGTTCACTTGACTGCAATTCGTGACGTAGATCGATGGCTATTTTTCGGTAATGATCCCAACGTCTGGGTTCAAAGTCATTTCAATGTCTCAAGCAAGGTCTCGTGGTATGAACTGCCACTTGCGGTTGTTTACATGACACATTTTGTGTTTCCGGTCGCGCTCGCGGTGATCTTGTGGTTGTTTGATCGCGGCCAATGGGCACGATATATGCGGCGCTTTGCACTGTTGCTTGGTTCGGGTGTGGTGACATACATTTTGTTTCCCGTCGCACCCCCGTGGATGGCAGCACGCGACGGCTATATGGGACACATCGCGCGAATCACCGCGCGTGGTTGGCGCAGTATGGGGCTTTCAACCGTCTCTAAAGTCTTTGATCGCGGCAAAGAAATAACGAATCCAGTTGCTGCCTTGCCATCACTTCATGCTGCTTTTTCGCTTCTGGTTGTTGTGTTCTTGTTTGGTGTAATGCCGAAGTGGTTGCGTGTTGTTTCGTTGATTTTGCCGCTGTCAATGGCCTTCACGCTCGTATATTTCGGTGAACATTATGTCACCGATATTTTATTGGGCTGGATTTATGTTGCTGTGGTTAGTTATATCGCCACAGTTTACGAACGCAAAAAACTAGTAACTAGTAACTAATTTGCGAGGCAGTACGACTGGCAATAAACGGCTTAAAATATTTCGCGCGAATCTCATTATGTAGAGAGTTCTCGTCGTAAATACGCCAGCCTGCAACATCATCAAAAGTTGCTGCAATTAAATAATTGGCATTTGTTGAGGCCGAAACTTGCAAGTCTGGGCCACATCGGTAACTTCGAACTGTGGGTATCTGCCTAGCCATGTCTTGTAATACTTTGTCGATTATCTCGTGATAATTTGCGGGCACTTGATCGTTCCAAGTGATCGCTACAACATGTTGCAACATCAGATCAGACCAGAATATTGGCCACCGTCAACTTGCAAGTTAGCCCCAGTAATAAACTTCGCCGACTCACTACATAAAAAAGCAACGACACTGCCAAAATCTTTTGGATCACCAATCACTCCGGCAGGAATATCCAGCGCTTTAGCATCTGGGGCTGCACCGTAAAGTTGCACAATTCGATCAGTGGCATGAGTGCCAGGTTGAACCGTATTTACAGTTACACAGTCGCCAGCGACTTCACGGGCAACTGTTTTTAGAAAACCAGTTAATCCGGCCCGCACCGTATTCGACAAAATCAGATTTGCTATTGGCTGGCGAACCGCAATTGAGGTAATCGCCACGACTCGTCCCCATTTTTGCGATTGCATTTGTGGCACGACGAGTTTTGTCATCGCGATCATTGACATCAAACCGTTTTGCAGTGCAGTCTCGTAACTTTCGACGCTTGTGCTCGCAAAGTTTCCGGCAGACGGTCCGCCACTGTTCAAGACGACAATGTCTAGATGCCCAAGTGCAGATGTTGCCTGCTCTATGAAACTTTTGCCACCGGCAACACTCGAAACATCGCATGCGACACCGATGCAAGATTTACCGATTTTTGTCGCAGCATCTTTGGCGCGTTTGGCGTCACGACCACAAATGATTACCTTCACGCCATTATTGGCAAGTGCTTGTGCCGTGGCAAAACCAAGACCAGCCGAACCACCAGCCACCGCAGCCGTGCGCCCAGCAATTTCAAGATCCATAAACATTTAGATTAGTTCTCAACGCTTATAATTGGCGTGTTAGGTGGTGAGACCCAATGGGCCGATCGGCAAACCCGCCGCGGTCGAGTAAGCGTTACCTTGATGCAATAGCCGACGCGGATACCTTTCCGTATTGGTTAGATGATGTCGACGAGCCCGACTCGAACCCAACTGCAGTTCACAATGAAGACTGCGACCTGTGCGTGGTCGGTGGCGGTTTCACCGGCTTGTGGACGGCAATCATCGCCAAACAACGTGATGCGCATCGTGATGTAGTGCTAATCGAATCTCACGAAATCGGCTCTGGTGCGAGCAGTCGCAACGGCGGATTCATGGACTATTCGCTGACGCATGGCATCGCCAACGCTCAAGAACGGTTTCCGAACGAGGTAGCGATTCTTGAACAACTTGGTCGTGACAACATCATCGAGATTGAAAAAGTAATTCGAGAATACGACATCGACTGCGATTTCGAGCGAAACGGTGTGATCGAAGTCGCCAGCAGTTGGCATCCCGAAAACTACACCTATGAATTAAAGGAAGACTTTTTTCAATTGCGTGATCTCGGACACGACGTTGAGTGGCTAGATCAAGAAGCGATGAATGCCCAAGTGCACTCACCCGTGTTTACGGGCGGCTTGTGGACCAAAGATTCGTCGGCGCTTGTCGACCCAGCACGTTTGGCGTGGGGATTAAAACGCGTCGCACAAACTCTCGGCGTGCGAATTTATGAGGACACTCTCGCCACAAATATCAACGAAAATAAATCTGGCATCGAAATCAAAACTGCACTCGCAAAAATTCAAGCACGCAACGTTGCTTTGGCGACGAATACCTTCAAACCTCTATTGCGTCAAATGAATAAATACATTGCGCCCGTCTACGACTACTGTCTGGTCACAGAACCATTGACCAAAGATCAACTTGTAAGCATCGGCTGGAAGAATCGTCAAGGTCTCGCCGATGTTTCAAATCAATTTCACTATTTTAGATTGACCGCCGATAACAGAATTTTATGGGGCGGATACGACGCGATTTATTATTTCGGTGGACAGATGGATAAACAACTTGAGTCGCGCCCGGAAACTTGGGCGATGTTGTCGAGTCAGTTCTTTACGACTTTTCCTCAGCTTGAAGGCGTGAAGTTTTCGCACATGTGGGGTGCACCAATTGACACTTGTGCCCGATACAGCGTGTTCTGGGGAACACACTTTGACAATCGTGTCGCATATGCACTTGGCTATACAGGTCTCGGTGTTGCCGCATCAAGATTCGGGGGCGAAGTCATGCTCGACCTACTGGCTGGAAATAAAACCCCCGCAACACAAACAGAGTTTGTGCAATCCAAGCCACGGGCGTTTCCGCCTGAACCATTTCGATTTTTTGGCATTCAGGCCACACGATGGTCACTTGACTACGAAGACCGCACCGGCAAACGCAACCTATGGCTCCGTTTACTGGACCGCCTCGGCTTGGGTTTTGACTCGTGATACCAGAATTGCTTGCTATCCGAATTACTTGCCAACAAGATTTGCGCTCTAGCCTGACGAGATGAGTTTGCAGACCGTCGCCGAAGTTCGTAGCGCACTAGATGCGAACAATTACCTTGCCAGCGATGGTCTGGCAACCGCGGTTTTTCTGGCGATGTCATTGAACCGACCATTACTACTTGAGGGTGAAGCCGGTGTCGGCAAAACTGAACTGGCGAAAGTCTTGGCGACGATTCGCAACAGCGAATTAATTCGTTTGCAATGCTACGAAGGTATCGATGCCGCACAAGCGATGTACGACTGGGATTATTCACGCCAGTTGTTGCATCTGCGAACCGTCGAAGCCACTGGAGAAGCAACAAAACTTGGTGCCGACAAACTTGAAAATCAGTTATACAGTGAAAAATTTTTGATTCGCCGTGCACTATTGCGCGCAATTGATCAGCACGACGGCACTTCTCCGGTTTTGTTGATTGACGAAATCGATCGTGCAGATGATGAATTTGAAGCATATTTACTAGAAGTGCTTTCAGATTTTCAGATCACGATCCCTGAACTTGGTACATACAGGGCGACTACTCCGCCATTAGTTGTTTTGACTTCAAATCGCACACGCGATGTGCACGATGCCCTAAAGCGCCGTTGTTTGTATCACTGGGTTGAGCACCCCGATTTTGAACGAGAAGTCGAAATTGTGCGCCGTCGCGTGCCACAAGTTGCCGAAACACTCGCTCGACAAGTTGCTGGTGCGGTTGAAACTTTGCGCAAGATGCAGTTGTACAAGCCGCCTGGCGTTGCAGAAACAATTGATTGGGCTACCGCACTCGGTCGACTCGGCGTACGAGAACTCGACGAATCAATGGTTGAAGCCACATTGGGTACCGTGCTCAAATATCGCGAAGATCACGAGCGTGTGCGAGATAACGGGGTTGCTGAACTTGTTAAGCAAGCTTTCGAGCGAGGCTTACTGAACAACTAATGACAAAAACTGAGTCTTCAGCCCATAAAATTGCCGTGGCATTCGCCCGTATCTTGCGTGGTGCTGGTCTGGATATTCCGCTTGATTCGGTAATTATTTTTGTCAACGCGCTTGGTCAACTCGGGCTCGAAGACCGTAACGATGTCTATTGGGCGGCACATGCGACGTTGATTCGCCGTCACGAAGATACTCCGATTTTTGATCGTGCTTTTGCGGTTTTTTGGGATCAGCGAATCGCGATTGACACCGCCAACATTGAACGAGAACTCGTCTCGATGACATTGCTGATCGACGACGAAAATACAAGCGCCGACGACACTGCTGGTGAGCCAGTTGATGACGAAAATACAATCACACTACGTTTTTCAAGTGTTGAGACTTTGCGTGAAAAAGATTTTGCCGAATATAACCCTGCAGAACTTCGCGAGGCAGAACAATTTATGTCAAGTCTGCGACTGGCAGGACCGCCCAAGAAGTCGCTGCGATCAATCAAAACGAATCGTCACGGCGCAAGACATGATATTCGTCGCACAATGCGAGCATCTCTGCAACACGACGGCGAACCAATCGAGCGATATTGGCGTGAGCCGGGCACTCGTTTACGTCGCTTGGTAGTGCTTCTGGATATTTCTGGCTCAATGGAACCTTACGCACGGGCGTTGCTGAGATTTATGCACGCCGCCGTCGTGGGTCGTCAACGAGTTGAAGCATTTACATTTGGTACCCGCTTGACTCGGATAACGAAAGAACTTACAAGTCGAGACCCCGATAAAGCATTGTCACAAACTTCGGCGCAAGTTTCAGACTGGAGTGGTGGCACACGACTCGGTGAATGTCTGCGAACCTTCAACGACAAATGGGGCGTCGGCGGAATGGCTCGCGGCTCAATTTTTGTTGTGCTCTCAGATGGTTGGGATCGTGGTGACCCAGAAGTATTGGCCGAACAGATGCAACGACTTAACCGAATTGCATACCGCGTGATTTGGGTAAACCCGCTAAAGGTAAGCCCTGGCTATGCGCCACTGGCTCGCGGCATGGCCGCAGCATTGCCATACATTGATGACTTCGTTGAAGGACACTCTCTCGAGGCTTTGCAACATTTAACAGAAGTAATCTCACGGAACTCAAATGAAATTCGAAAGGTGGTTGCCAATGCGTGAAATTCTCGCCGACATCGATCACTGGCGTTCACAAAATAAACGTATTGCCGTCGCCCGAGTTGTAGATATCGAAGGTTCTGGTCCGCGCGACCCAGGTGCGGCAATGGCCGTGAACCAAGACGGCGAAGTTAGCGGATCTGTTTCAGGAGGATGCGTCGAAGGCGCAGTAGTAGCAGAAGCACTCGAAATTTTGGCGAGCAATAGCCCAGGTCGACTCGTGAAATTTGGTTACTCAGACGATGAAGCCTTTGCTGTTGGATTAACTTGTGGCGGAACAGTTCACTTATTTATTCAGCCACTCACCTGGTGATTGGGTAACGATGATTTATACGACTCTCGCTGAACGAATTCGCAATAATAAACCAGTTGTGCTTTTAACAGTTATCGATGGCCCAAATGTTGGCGCGACATTATTGGCATCGCCAAACCTGAATAATCTCGGCACCATCGGTGACCCAGAATTAGATCGCGTCGCCGTGCGTGATGCCCTCGGTGAACTAGAAGCGGGTCGCACGAGTGTGCGCAATTACGGGCCATCGGGCCAAGTCACGCCTGAAGATCTGCGTGACACGCCAACAGTTCGAGTATTTATCGAATCGTTTTCTCCACCACCACAAATGATTATTTTTGGAGCCGTTGACTTCACGGCTGCGCTGGCAAGAGTCGCAAAAGTTCTGGGTTATTACGTCGTGGTCTGCGATGCCCGCGAAGTTTTTGCAACGAAGCGCAGGTTTCCGATGGCTGATGAAGTTCTTGTAACTTGGCCGCAGCCCGTTCTAACTGCACGCGGTGCAGACCTTGGGCCGCGTGATGCAGTTTGTATTCTGACCCACGATCCGAAATTCGATGTGCCAGCAATTCAAGGGGCACTGGCAACAAATGTTGGCTACATCGGGGTTATGGGCAGCCGCAAAACTCACGCAAAACGACTTGAGCGATTGACCGAGGTTGGCGTCACAAACTCGAAAGATCTTGATCGCTTGATGTCACCTATTGGTCTTGACATCGGTTCGCGCACTCCTGAAGAAACAGCCATTTCGATTTGTGCAGAGATTATCGGCAAAAGAGTTGGACGCAGTGTTCCGTCACTTGCAAAAAGTGACGGCCCGATTCATAGATAATTTATTGCGTGGGGTCAACCCATCGCATCCACTCAACACGGGCTTCGTCAATTTTATGAACTTCGACATTGCGACCATTCATCGGTGCCTGAATCACAATATTTTCAAGACCGAGTGATATCGAAATATGACCCGGGTACCAGGCCAAGTCACCAAGTTGCACTTCGCTGCTTTTTATATGTTCGCCAAATTGAAATTGTTGCAATGAACCGCGGGGCATAAATATGCCCGCGCTTTGCCACGCGAACTTGGTGAGCGCTGAGCAATCAAGTGCCCTACCCGGCAGATCCGCATTTGTTTTATATGGCACGCCAAGTTGTGTCAATGCGGCAAACAAGACTTTTTGCCGAGCGATACTTGACTGCTGCCAAGATTGCTCTAGGGATTTACTGCTGATCTCTAAATGCTCGGCAACTATCAACGAGATAGTTTGTACCCATCGTGACGCAACATCGCGTTGTTCAACTGTGCTGATATCTTGTGCGGCATTAAGCGCCTCAAGAGCAAGCCTGGCCTGGATTGCCACCCATGCCGATTCGATGGCGGGCATCGGTTTGGCTGAGACATATTGCACAGGCGACACAACTGGCACGTAGAAAAGACCTGACGAAATGAAACAAGCCAATAAACACGCCCGAATCAGCACTTTAAGTGATTTTGGATAATACGAAACTCGATCTGTCATGTTTTTGATTGTCCTTTCGGACCCGCCAAATCTGGCAGGCATTCGACTGTTAAACGACCCTCCGCCCGGAGAACCCAGTTCGCGCCTTGTGCTTTAGTTACTGCTTATTGTTTTGAAGTATTGATCTCATGACCATATAACAAGCGTGTTGCAGTGTACTGGCGAATCTGTAACCGAATTGTAATAATTTTGCTTGGCGACTCGTAAATAATTAGTAGAGCCTGTAAGGTTTATGCGTAATTTACCGCCGAATACCATAAAAGGATCGCAAAATAATGGTCATCTCCCAACGAACACTCAAAGTCAAAAGTTCACTCCAGCAAGAAGTTGTTGCAGATCAATTGCGAAAACAAAGAATTAAAGCAGAGTTGAGTCAGGACGAACTTGCAAAACTTGCTGGCATTGACCGAAAAACAATTAACCGCATCGAAAATGGGCACTTCTCTCCAACACTCGACACGATTACGCGATTATGCGTCGTGCTCAAGATCACCCCAGGTACTTTATTGGGTAGTGGTCGATCAACACGCAAATAATAAAATCGTAAGAGCGTCTTGGTGAGCGCCAATTCGCAAACAGTTGCAATTTTGCTTGCGGCAGGTGGTGGAACTCGATTCGCTGGCACCGAACATAAATTAACTGCACTTATCGCTGGTCGTGCCGTTTGTTCATGGTCGTTGCAACATCTACTTGAAGCCGAATTCAAGAACGTTGTAGTTGTAACTGGTTCAGTTGATTTAAGCGCTTCGCTGAATATCACAGATTTAAAAAATAACGGGACGATACAAATTGTGCAGAACTCACTCTGGCAATCAGGGCTGGCGAGTTCGTTGCAATGCGGAATAAAAGTTGCAAGAGATCTGGGTGCACAAGCAGTTGTGGTTGGTCTTGCTGATCAGCCTGCGATTCCTGCCACGGCGTGGCAACAAGTTGCCGCATCGAATTCTCCGATTGCTGTCGCAACGTACAACGCAATACGCGGCAATCCAGTTCGGCTACACGCAGAACTTTGGCAATTATTGCCAGAGACCGGTGACGACGGCGCACGAATGCTTTTTAAATCGCATCGAGATTTGGTCGAAGAAATTGCTTGCCTCGGCTCGGCGCAAGATGTTGACACGATTTCTGACCTTGAAACTGTTCGTAAAATATTTGGTGGTAATTAAATATGTCTGGTGCGACAGAACAGGACATAGCTCGAGTTACCGAACTTCTCGGACGCCGACCACAGGGTGACTTTGAAGTTGTTTTGCGCACAGTTGACGGAGACCCGGTTGTTGTGAGAAATTCGCCACTACTTTATGACGGTACGCCAATGCCAACTCGATTTTGGCTGGTCGGTGCCGAACCAAATTTGCTTGTCAGTCGTTTAGAGTCGGCGGGTTGCATCGACATTGCTGAAAGTGAAATTGATCCAGAAGAACTTGCGCAAACACACAACAGTTATGCGCTCGAACGTGATAGTCAAATACCAAAAAATCACATCGGCCCACGCCCGCACGGAGGAGTCGCCGGCACACGAATCGGCATCAAGTGTTTGCATGCTCACTATGCAAACTGGCTCGTGAATGGCCAAGACGTCGTTGGTGCTTGGGTCGCCAAGCGACTGGCTGAATAATGCGCTGTCACACAAGCGTGCATTCTTACTAGGGTTCGTTGCTAATGGATACTAAATTCGCCGCGATAGACATCGGCAGTAACTCGACCAATTTGTTGATCACCAACAATGCTGGCGAGACGCTTGAACGAATTGTGCGCTCGACACGACTGGGTGCTGGTCTCACAAAAACTGGACTACTCAGCCCAGAGTCAATCGCCCAAACGGTGTCGTGCATCGCCGACTATGCGGCAATAATCAAAAATTATGGGGTTACTGATAAACGGATTGTTGCCACCGCAGCATGCAGGATGGCCAAAAATACACCGGAGTTTTTTGAAAAAGTAACTGATGCCAGCGGCTTGACGCCAGAGATAATTTCGGGCGAACAAGAAGGTGCGCTCGCCTACCTGGGTGCAACAATTTCATTTAGTGAGTTACCTAAAAAGCAATTTTTGGTCATAGATATTGGTGGTGCTTCAACCGAATTGATGATTGGATCAGAGTCGTTGACTACAGCAGTCAGCATTCCATATGGGGCAGTCACAGTGAGCGAGAGCGAATTGCATCGTGACCCACCCCGTCCCGAAGAATTAACAAATGCCATTTCGCTCGTATCTGACGCCGTTGATGATGTAGTTCATATGCATCCAGAGTTTGCTTCGGCCGATCAAATAATCGGCGTTGCCGGAACCATCGTCACAGTGGCGGCTGTCGAGCTTGGGCTAAAACAATTCGACCCCGAGAAATTGCACGCAATGTGCTTGCGACGCGACGCAGTTGAAGATGTTTTTCGGACCCTTGCGACAGAACCGTTAGCCGACAGGGTTTTCAACCCGGGCCTGCCGCGCGACCGAGCCGAGATAATTGTGGGTGGATGTTGTGTACTAGTAGCAGTGATGCGAAGACTACAAATTTCTGAATTAATTGTCAGCCAGCATAATTTGCTGGATGGCATCATTGAGAGTCTGCGAAATAAAAAATTATGAGTGAGACATCTCGATTCACCGCCAGTTCGGCCAGTTCAATTATCCGCAGCCAACATCCCGCAGGCACACCAATGGTGTCACTGCGACTTGTGGGCCAGCGAATCACGATGCGACCTCTTGTGGCAAGTGACTACAAGGCTTGGAGTGAAGTCAGGCTGAGAAATAGTGAATGGCTACTCGTTTGGGAGCCACGCAGATCAGATTTCATTGCTGACCCAGCAATAGATCTTCAAGCATTTGAACGACGTTGCATCGCACGTGACCGAGAGAGGCAGGCAGGTACTGCCTACACGCTCGGCTTATTTATTGAAAATACTTTGGTTGGAGAAGTCAATCTCAACAACGTCGTGCGCGGTGCAATACAAACTGGGACCGTGGGGTACTGGATCGACCGCAAACACGCTGGTCATGGATACGTTGCCGAGGGCGTAGTCGCATTAGCGCAATTTGCGTTTGAAGACCTCAAACTGCACCGCATCGAAGTATGTATTATTCCGAGAAACACAAATAGCAAAAGAATCATGGAGAAACTTGCATTTCGCCTTGAGGGTTTATCCGAAAGATTTCTAGAAATAAACGGCGTCTGGGAAGACCACCTGCGCTATGCGTTCACAATTGAAGAATGGCAAAATCGCAAATCAGCGTTGGCACAACAGTGGTTGATAACTAAATCTTAAATCCACCGAGGCACGAAATAAATTTAGTGCAGATGTCTGCCATCTCAAGGTTGTCACGACAAGTCACTCGAGATTCGAGTTCATCTGATCCACTGCAATCGCTATTACATTTTAGAACTGACTGACCAAAAAAATTTTCAAAATCTGCGATTGAGTTCATCGGTGATAAATATGTGCCACACATCGCCACGATGCAGGGCAAACAACTGACCCCAAACGGGCTGTCAACATTCGGCGGAACAATGATCTCACCACTACCCCATGCGTCGATCACAATCGGAACGTCCAATTCTTTTGGCTTATATTTAGGGCTGTGTAGCCTGCCGTTTTTTGAAACCGATTTATCGACAATTGGAATAATATTTTTTTGTGAAACGGCAACTTTAAGTTCTGCCAAAATCGGATGTGACTGGCTTAAGTGGGTTGAAACTGCGGCATCAAGTAAATGAGATGCGATTGCCGCTTTTCGGCGATGGGAATCACATACAACTAAAACGATTCCCATAAATATATTTACGGTACACGATATACATCTAGCAGTGCGCGCTCTCGACGCAGAGCCTTACGGCGCTTCCATGACTTAGTTTTCCAATGCCCGAGACGCTGACGCCTGCTCTTTTGCATCGCGATTTTTGGGTCGTGATGATGCAGTGGCTTCCAATTAGCACCGGGCTCATCAATGTCTTCTGGCTCAACACCATGCTGAACTTGTTCGGTCATTGAATGCAATGCCGAATGAACTCGATGACGTTCGTTGTGAGCGTGCGCTCGCAACTCTTGTTTGACCGGCGGAATCGCTTCAACTCGTCTGTGTCGCTGACTCATCTTTCCTCCCATGTCTGGAAATACTTGAATGTTCTAGCTCCCCTTGAGCGTCACAATACACCTGTTTATAACCGTCGTTTATAACTCTCGTTTAAAAATGCCGGACAACCTAATTAGTGGATATTGCCCTGCTTATCAAGACTTCTTGATTCGACTCTGCAACACAGCCAGGCGCTCTGCAAACCATGGCTGGCGGGTCGTCCATACTTGTGGCTCAAGTTCTTTGGCAACTGCTTCTTCGTGAGTCGCAATATTGGCCATCTCTTGAATCGTGCGTTTCGTCAAGATCGCCAACTCGCGCGGGGCGCTCGCGGCACGCACCGCCATGACTCGTGATGCTGACATCAATTCGTCGTCAGGCACGCACTTGTAGACCAAACCAATTCGTTGCGCTTCGTTGCCGTCAAGAATCTCACCGAACACAACTGCTGCCATTGTTGCTTGTGGCCCGGCAATGTTGCGAAACATCCAAGTGTGACCGCCACCAGGATGCAAACCAATCTGCAAAAACCTGGTATCAAATTTTGCCCTGTGCGCCGCAATGCGCACGTCACAACACAATGCGAGGTTCATGCCAGCACCAACGGCGGCACCGTTGACAGCCGCAATCGTCGGCAACGGTGTTCGCGCGATACGCAAAAATCCTTCATAAATTTTGCTCAACGATTCGCCATCGGCCTCGGCGAGATTTCCTAAATTGGCACCGGCACAAAACGCTGGTGCTGCTCCGGTAATGATTATTGCGCCGACCGTCTTATCAGCTTCAATTTCATCCATCGCTTGTTTAATATCGGCGACCATTTCGGCGGTCATCGTGTTGCGCTCGGCTGGGTTATTCAGCGTCAGGGTTGCAACCCCCTCGCTGCGTTCAAGGATTACGAGACTCATGAGCATTTAGTTTGGCACATTGTTAGCGTAAGAACCGCATGTTGGACCATGTCTTTAGCGATGCCATCAGCGCACTGCGCGATGCCTTTACAAACGCGTTCCTTGAGCGTCAGGCCTTCGACGAGCACTTTCAATCTGACGTCCTGCTTGGCGATCTCGTCTGGGAAACAAGTTATGGATTGCCGGGCGAAGGTCGACCACCAAGGGTTGTTGCCCACATCACATTGACTTGGCCAAGTTGGAGTCAGGCAAATTATCGCGCGTGGTACACAGAAGAAATATTTCACGAGTCACCTGCAATCGAAATGGAAATCGTGTTTCGAGTGCAGCGACTTGCAGGCCAACCAGACTCATCGCTTGTTGATGGCATCGCGCCAATCAAGAGTCCACAGATTAGTGCCAGCCAACTAGAGCGCGAAAGTATCACAGTCGAAATCACTCGACCCACGCAACCGCCCGAACATATCGATTATGCGATCGAAGTTACATATACGGGCGACTACGAACTCGCAGAAGAAACTTTGCAAGACGGCACCAGCAAATTATTGGATGAGCACTTCAACACACTCGGCGGATGGATTGCTTCGACACTTGTCAAACTTGGCGATTTGCAACTTATATTTTTGCCTGCTGACGAAAATTAGCAGGCTTACAAAGCAACTATTGTAAGTTTTTTGGCACGACTGTTTTTAGTTGCACCAGCGGTCTTGAGCCGATATGCGAAATAACTTCGGAGGCGACAATCGAGCCGATTTTGCCGCACTGCTCAATTGGCTTGCCGCGCACAAAGCCATACAAGAACCCGGCTGCATACATATCGCCAGCCCCAGTCGCGTCAACAACGCTGTCAACTGGCTCTGCATCAATAATCACGACTTCATCGCCGTCAATCACTACCGAGCCGTGCTCATTGCGTGTGACAGCAGCGAATTCGCAGTCATTTCGCAGTTGATGAAGTGCTTCATTGATTGAGTCAACTTGATAAAGCGATTTAATCTCATCCTCGTTTGAAAACAAAATATCAATATCGTTTTTCACCAGTGACAAAAAGTCTGATCGATGACGGTCAACGCAAAATGAATCTGAAAGTGTCAGTGCAACTTTGCGACCAGCAGCGTGTGCATATTCTGCGGCTACGCGAAAAGCTTCTTTGGCTGCATCACGGTCAAACAAATAACCTTCAAGCATCACTACTGCAGCGCTTTGCACTGCCTCACGTGAAATATCGGCAGCATCTAAAAGTGATGCGGCACCAAGAAATGTATTCATCGTGCGGTTGCCATCTGGCGTGACGACGATCAAACACCGGCCAGTATCTTCTGTCTTGCAGGTAGCGCCCGGAAAAAACTTCACGCCAACATTCGCAAGATCATTAGCGAAAGACTCGCCAAGTCGGTCAGCCGCGATTTTGCCAATAAAGCCTGCTTTGCCGCCGAGGCTGGCTAACCCATAAGCAGTATTGGCCGCGCTTCCACCACTCATTTCGGTTCGCGAATTAACCAACGAATGTAAATGTTTCGAGCGAGACATCTCGACTAAGTTCATCGAGCCTTTGACAATCTTTTCGCGAATCAAAAACCCTTCATCGACCGTAGCCAACACATCAACAAGGGCGTTACCGATCGTCAGTGAATCAAGATCTACGCCGCTCACCCCCGTGAGATTTACTGGTGGCACAAGACGAAACACTAGTTGATTATTGATGGCTACTATCGCAGCTAGATAAACAACTACCGTGTTTGTGTGATTTTGAAACTGCTCGCAGTGCCATCTAGTGCGACGACTGATGGGCGAAAATTGATCATCACTCGCGCGTTACGAGCATTTGTTGACGGCATGGTTTATGTGATGCTGCCCGGATTCCTACTTGTGCTCGGATTATCAGGCGTACAGATCGGCGCCGTCGTGACTGCATCGCTTTTAGGCTCTGCGCTAACAACGATTCTTGTGGGCATCTACGGACATCGAATTGCGCCAGCCAAAATGCTCGCACTCGCCGCAGTATTGATGGTGGCAACTGGCATTGCTTTTGGCGTCGTCTCAAGCTTCGTGATGTTGCTGGTTATCGGCATCATCGGAACGATGAACCCTTCGGCAGGTGATGTGAGTGCATTCTTGCCGCTCGAACAAGCAAGTCTTTCGGCTTCCGTTACCAATGACCAACGCACGGCAATGTTCGCGCTCTACAACTTGAGCGGCGCCCTTGTCGGCTCAATCGGTGCATTGTGTGCGGCTGTGCCACTGTGGTTTGCACGCAAACAGAAACTCACCGATCTAACCGGATACAGAATTACATTTTTTGTTTATGCAATTGCTGGTGTAGTCGTTTATCTGATCTATCGACGAATGTCGGTTTTGTCGCAAGTAAAACCAACTGGTACAAAATCTGCACTTGGTGATTCGCGTCGAATAATTTTCAAACTTGCTGCACTATTCAGTCTTGACTCATTTGGCGGTGGTTTTGCGGTTCAGTCAATTTTTGCACTGTGGATATACCGACGATTTGATCTCTCTATTGGCACACTCAGCGTCGTATTTTTTGCAACAGGCACGCTGTCGGCTATTTCATCGCTGCTCTCAGTACGCATCGCCAAGCGAATCGGTTTGGTGCGAACAATGGTCTTTACCCATGTTCCCGCCAGCGTTCTTTTGATCGGTGTTGCTCTCGCCCCAAATGTCTGGCTCGCAGTGACACTATTTATTGCGCGTGGATTACTCAGCCAAATGGATGTACCTGTTCGCAGCAGTTATGTGATGGCAGTGGTCAAACCCCATGAGCGCACGGCTGCAGCCAGTGTCACCAATGTTCCGCGCAGTTTGGCTTCGGCTCTACCACCGATTGCCGCTGGCTGGATGTTGGATCAATCTCGTTTTGCCTGGCCATTGCTGATTTGCGCGGCCTGCAAAATTATTTACGACTTTTTATTGCTATGGCTTTTTCGCCATATTCGACCGCCTGAAGAACAGTAACTATTTCGTCTTAACTGTGGCCTTGAGCTCGCCTTTGGCGAGGCGCTGTTGCAATTCGCGTTTCAAAAACTTGCCTGCCGCATTACGTGGTAAGAGTTCGTTCATGATCACTACGTGCGACGGAATCTTAAACGGCGCAATTTTGCCTTCGAGAAACTTCCACAAATCTTGTGGGTCAAGAGTTGCTCCATCCTTTGGCAAAATCGCTACACCGACTTCTTCGCCAAGTCGCTCGTGTGGCACGCCGAAAACGGCTGCTTCATGCACGGCCGGATGATCGTAAATTGCGTTCTCGACTTCGGCACCATAAATGTTTTCGCCTGCGCGCAAGATCATGTCTTTGACGCGGTCTTCGACATAAACGAAACCTTCCGCATCAAAGCGCCCAATATCACCCGAACGCAGCCAACCGTCGACAATTGTCTCGGCATTTGCTTCTGGGCGGTTCCAATATCCACGAATCAACATCGGGCCAAAGAACCAAATCTCGCCAGCCTGACCGCTCGGAACTGGTTTCAAATTTTCGTCGCGCACTTCAACACGCATTGGCAATACTGCTCGACCAGTGCTCGTTGGGTGCGCGAGATAGTCAGAGCCAGTGATCGCCGGGCCGAAAGCGTTTGTTTCGGTCATGCCGTAACCAAGTTGCGGACTGCCGTTCTTGACTTTGTCGTTGACTTTGCCGACGAGAGATGATGGCGAAGGTGCACCACCACCACCGACTGCACGCAAACTTGTTGTGTCGTATTTATCGAACGCCGGCGAATTGACAAGATCCCAACTTTGGGTTGGTACACCAACAAAATTCGTGATCTGCTCACGCTCGATCATTTCGAGTGCTTTTTCGGCATCCCATTTATACATGATCGCAAGTTTCAACCCAGCGATAAAACAACTCATCATTACCGGCACGCAACCAGTGACATGAAACAATGGCACGATCAAAATAAACGAAGTCGGAATCTCGGGGCCCGTGACTTCTTTTAATTTCGTGCCCGACAAAGTCAACACAGAATTACGCGAAGAGAACGCCATCAGCGAAGAGATAATCGCGCGATGTGTCGAGACTGCACCTTTCGGGCGACCAGTGGTGCCTGATGTGTAGAGAATTGTTGCATCGTCATCAGGAGAGATATCTATAACTGGGCACTTTTTTCCAGCCGCCAAATGCGGCACTAAAACTTCTTGCCATTTGTCGACACCAGTTGGCAGAGGTTTTTCGGCGCGAACAACCAAAACTTTGATGCCGAGTTCTTTGCAACTTGCAGCGCCGATATCAAATCGTTGCTGATCACAGATTAAAACTTTTGCTTGAGAGTCTTTCAACGCGAAATCCATTTCGTCTTCAACCCACCACGAGTTCATTGACACAGAAATAGCGCCGACTGAAATGATCGCCGCAAACGACATCACCCATTCGGGATAATTGCGCATCGCCACGGCAACACGGTCGCCTTTCTTCACGCCATAACCACTCACGAGCAGATTCGACAGCGCATCAATCTGATCCATTGCTTTCGTGAATGAATACGTTTCGCCTTCGTACACCAGAAACGTCTTTTCGCCGTGGCCACGAGCGCCGGCAAAAACCTGACCCAAATGTGCGGGGGCATTCTTGAAAACTTGCATCTTCACGCCCATCACTTCGGCATCGATCAACTCAAAAATTTGCCCAGGTGCGGTAACAGCGAGATTCGCTTCATTCCAAGTCATTGTCATCTTCAAATCCCCCGCTAAATAGCTAGTCGATTAACTAGTCGATTAACTAGTCGTTTTTGTTCTCAGCCATTATGTCAAGATAAGTGGAGCTGAGGGGAATTGAACCCCTGGCCTGTACATTGCGAACGTACCGCTCTACCAACTGAGCTACAGCCCCAAACTGCGCCTTAAACGCTAGCCCTGACTAATTAAGCAGCGTGATTGCGATAATTACGCGAGTAGCGGGTATTTTCACGCTTGACGCGCATCTGCACCAATACGTAGCAATAACCAAGTAACCCGATGAGGCTCAAAGTGAAAGCGTAAACAAGCACAATTGAGCCGGTCGTAAACGCCAAAAACAATGAAATGACAACTGCCGAACTCAAGCCAACAACCGTGTGTTGGCGACGTTGGCGAACCAGTTCGCGCGCGTAGAACTCTCCAGATTGGATTTGGTGCGACCTGGTGCCCTGTGGGCGCAAGATAGGGCTCGTCAAATTGGACAAGTGACTAATGCTGCGCTGGCGATGCTGGTTTGGCGCGAGTTCTCGAGACATGCCGCGCAAATGACTCTGCGGGTTACGGATGTTTGAATTCTGCAAAGAATAAAGGTGCCTGCGAAAATGACTCACCGACATAGATGGTGAGTTATTGATCCGGGCGCGTACAAGCGGCGGCAAAAGAACTGCGAGCCAGGCTGCACCAACGATTAACAAAATCAGTTTGCTCATGGGGTCTTCAAAGTGTATTGGAGAACCGCCACAATTAGTGAAATATCGCTAATTGGACGACTATTTACGAGATAATTTCCGGCTGAAACCCATATAAAATATGGACTTAAGAATTACTAGAGACTAGTTTCACGACGGTACAAGCCCTGCCTGCCACCCGATTTCTCCCACAGGGTCAGATCTCCAATGACCATCGCCCGATCGGCGCTCTTGCACATGTCATAGATCGTCAGCGCCGCCACCGAGCAGGCGTGCAGAGCTTCCATCTCGACACCCGTGCGGTCAATTGTGTCAACCTGAGCTTCGACTGCGATGTGGTCATCGCCAATTTCAAAATTGATATAAACAGCCCCCACCAAAAGCGGATGACAGAGCGGAATCATCTCGGCGGTTCGCTTGGAGGCTTGAATTCCGGCGACTCGCGCTACGGCCAAAACGTCACCTTTTTTCACTTCGCGGTTGGCGATTGCCGCCGTTGTGGCTGGTTGCATGAATACTTTGCACCGAGCAATCGCACGACGGTGAGTCGGCTCTTTTGGTGTTACATC
This sequence comes from Actinomycetes bacterium, assembly GCA_014190295.1. GTDB lineage: Bacteria > Actinomycetota > Acidimicrobiia > Acidimicrobiales > Ilumatobacteraceae > BACL27. Next base: position 18,406 of record BJGF01000007.1, read on the forward strand.
AACCATTCGGGCCCGACCCATTGGGTCAAGATGAGAAAAATTTAAATCAGACATGATCTTTGATTGGCATATCTAGCCACCAATCTGACTCATTGAGCGTTTTGGTCGCACAAACGTAACGTTGCCGATTGCATGACCTGCCCACTTTGTGCCGACTGCCCGCTTGATTTCTGCGGCAAGTTGATCATCGGTTGCAGTGCCACGCAACATTGCGCGCAAATCAAACTCGGATGTAGAAAACAAACAAGTTCGAAACTGCCCTTCTGCAGTTAGGCGTACACGATCGCAATCACCACAAAATGGTTTGGTGACAGACGGAATCACACCAACGGTTCCACCGCCATCTAGATATCTCCAGCGATCAGCCGGTGCCGCCCCTCGTGCAGATAATTGTTCAAGCGGATAAACGTTGTTGATCGTTGTGACGATCTCATTTTGACTGACAACATCATTGCGTTGCCAGTGACCTTGTGCATCAAGTGGCATGAACTCGATATAACGAATTTCGATTTGCTTTTCGCGACCAAAACTTGCCAGTGCAATAATTTCGTCATCATTAACACCGCGCTGAATCACTGCATTTATTTTGACTGGCGTAAAACCGGCTTGCACTGCAGCATCGATACCATCCAAGACATTTGCGAGATGGTCACGGCGGGTAATTTTGAAGAATTTTTCACTTTGCAAAGTATCGAGGCTGATGTTGATTCGCGATAAGCCAGCCGACTTAAGTTCATCTGCGATTAAGCGCAAAGTTGCGCCGTTTGTTGTCATCGCCAGATCGATATTTTTTCCGGCCAGATGAGAATTCGCCGATTGAGGCACCCGTAACTTTGCAAGTTTCTTAACTAGAACTGGCAAACGAGCACGAACAGTTGGTTCGCCGCCCGTAAGTCGAATGCTGTCAACATCAAATCGCTCGACGCAAATCTTCGACAGACGATAAATCTCTTCAAAAGTTAAAATCTCTTTGCGATCCAACCATTGCATGCCCTCTTCTGGCATGCAGTAGGTGCATCTAAAATTGCACCGATCGGTGATCGAGATGCGTAAATCGCGTACGGTTCTGCCGAACGGATCTATTAATTCCATGATCGCGAATCCATGAACTGAGCCTATTAGCGCGACTAATAGCCGAGCAACATCACTTCTACTTCGGAACCCACAACTAAGCCTTCACCGTCTGGCACGAGCGCCAAGCCATTGGCGAGGGCCGTTGCCGCAAGTTGGTGACTGCCTTGTGGTCCTGTGTCACGAACATGCAAACGACCGTCATCCTCAAACGCACCGAAAACTCGCATCAGATGAATTTTGCCGTCTTGGCGTCGTTTCAACTGTTTATCAACGATTGCGCGCACTGTGGGTCGCATCAAGTTCTGCGTGTGACCCATCATCTTGCGAAGCGCCGGACGAGCAAGCAACTCAAAACTAATCATTGACGAGACCGGATTACCCGGCAAACCAAAAACCGGGATCACTCTCGAGTCGCTTGTTGTTAGTTTGCCAAATGCAAATGGTTTGGCTGGCTTGATCGCCATTTGCATCCATTGCATCTGCGCAATGCGCGATAAAACAATCTTGACAACGTCAAAGTCGCCTTGACCCACACCGCCACTAGTGACTATTGCGTCGCACCGCAATGCAACTTCGCGCAACACCGTTTCAAGTTTTGATTCGTCGTCGCTGATTATCCCAAGATTTATTACTTCACAGTCAGTGGCAGCAATCATCGCCGACAGCATTGTTAGGTTGCTTTCACGAATCTGACCGGGCTTCAGCGGTGCGCCATCAATAACCAGTTCATCACCAGTCGAAAGCATCGCTACTCGCAAACGTGGATACGTCAACACTTGACGCGCGTTGATGCCCGCGAGCACACCAGCGCCAGCACTGTTGATCACTGAGCCCACAGTAAACACGACATCTCCAGCACGAACATCTTCACCAATATTGCGAATCGCTTCGCCAAGTTTTGCTGCTTTGTTGCATCGCACACGAGTTTGACCAATCACGGTTGCATCTTCAATCATTACGATCGCATCAGCACCTTGCGGCACTGGAGCGCCGGTCATAATTCGTGCGGCTTGTCCTGCCCCGATTACATAATTCGCCACGTGTCCGGCGCCGATCACGCCTAACACGTTGAGTTCAATCCCAGCAGTTGAAACATCTTGGGCTCGCACCGCAAAACCATCGACTGCCGAGTTTGCAAACGGAGGAATAAATTCTGTGGCGACAACATCTTGCGCTACGACTCGACCCGTCATTTGTCGACAATCGGCGAGCACTGGTTTCAACGGCTCACAACCGCCAATGACAATTTCTTGCGCTTCGGCCAGAGAAATCACATCGCTGACGGTATCGCCACAGATATGGCGGCAGGCTGCGTAATATGAACGCCGACATGAATGCTTATCAGCCACTTTCTGCCTCTGGTCATGCGGCCTCGTGGCAGTCTTTGAACTCGTCACAAAAATCTTTCACCAGCACCATAAATTTGCGTTGGGAGAACGAAGGCTGGACAGCCGAAGGCACTCTCGGTGCCGATAACGCACAATTCGTTCTGCGACTTTCTGCTGGCTGGATAATTCAACAGTGTCTGTTGTTTCGTGATCTTGAAGACCCGGATTTATGGCTCGGCACCGATAGCCATGGTCGCTGGGGCGAAATCAACGGTGCACACCGCACCGAACTCGACGGCTGTACTGATCTCGACTTTGTCAACACGCCGTTCACAAACTGCATACCAATTCGCAGATTGCCATTATTGATCGGCCACAGCGCGACGATCACAGTTGCGGTGATCGACATTGAGACACTTGGCATCACCAAGCAAACACATCAGTACACAAAAGTGGCGCAAGATAAGTGGCGTTATCTGAGTTCCGGCACCAACACTGAAGTTGAAGTCAAAGTTGACGAGTTTGGTTTCGTGCTCGACGAACCAAATAATTTTCAGCGCATTATTTAATTGACCCGTTAACTAGCGCTAGTCAATTAACTAGTCAACTAGTGCTGCGTAAACCAGAGAACGTAAATATGGACGAATCGGATAAGTGCTTGAAGGCACTAACTGTGTGAAGAACATCGCGCTGACCTCATTGACAGGGTCAACCCAAAATGCGGTACTGGCCATTCCGCCCCAGCCGAATGTTCCATTCGGGCACATCACACGACTCTTAGCCATATCCACGACAACCGAGAAGCCCAGACCAAAGCCAAGCCCGTCGTAGAAAATTTCTTCACCCAGCGGGCGACCGAATGTCGAAATGTCGGCATTATTTGGTAAATGATTTTGCGTCATGAACTCAATCGTGCGAGATGACAAAATTCGAACATCACCGAGTTTGCCCTTCCCTTCGAGCATTCGAATAAATTTAAAGTAGTCAGCGACAGTCGAAATTAAACCACCGCCACCCGATAAAAACTCTGGCTTCGAAAACGCGTTGGCACCGAATTTTTCGAGTTTGACTTTTGAATGAGTCGGCTCGTGATACCCGTAGAGAGACGCCATGCGTGAACGCTTTTCTTCCGGCACATAAAACGCCGTATCTGTCATGCCGAGTGGGCCAAGAATATTTTTTTCTAAAAATTCATCTAGCGGCATTTTTGAAACTACTTCAATGACTCGACCAACTATGTCGGTGGCCACGCTGTAGTTCCAACTTGAACCTGGCTGAAACAACAACGGCAACGCTGCATATTTATCGCAGACAACTTCGAGCGAATCATGAAAAGCAACACCTGACTCAAAGCCAGCGCGTCGATACATATCATCTACGACATCTGTGTACATAAACCCGTAGGTCAAACCTGCTGTGTGCGTGAGCAGATGCCAAATACGCACTTCCTCTGTCAGTGCCGCTGTTAATGGCTTGAGTACCGTGCCTGTGCTCCAAACTCGAGTTTCACCAAATGACTTGATGAACTTGCTGACTGGATCAGTTAGTTGCAACAGACCTTGTTCGACGAGGATCATCAATGCAACTGAAGTAATCGGCTTTGTCATTGAATAGATGCGATACATCGTGTCGGCCGTGATTGGTGTACCAGCCTCAGAATCTTTTGCGCCGTACATCGAGAAGTGAGCAACTTTGCCTTGACGAGCAACTGCAACTGCGTAGCCAGCCAAGCGACCTTCATCTACATAGCGATTAAAGTGACCATCTATTTTTTTCAGGCGACTTGGATCAAACCCAACTTCGCTCGGCTCGACTGTTGCCGCAAAACTCACGCTTTTATTTGAACTCAAAATAGTCTCCAGTTCGTTTCTATAATTCAGCTTCGAAATTTATTCTCGAGCCATGTCTGTAATTGCGGGCCAATATCTTTGCGACCAAGTGCGATCTCTATTACGGCACGCAACAGGCCCATCGGTGTACCCGTGTCGTATCTAGTGATATCGCTGACGATACCAAGTAATTGACTTTCAACTGCTAGCAGGGCAAGTGCGTCAGTTAACTGCAACTCGCCATTCGGGCTTGGTTTAATTGCGGCTAGATGATCAAAAACATTGGGCGCCAAAACATAGCGACCGATAATCACTAGGTCACTGACGATTTCGGCAGGTTTTGGCTTTTCAATTATTTGATTGATCGTGACTATGTTTTCGCTGGATGTATTACTGGCTCCGACATTGCCATAACTTGAAACTTCAGTTGTCGGAACTTTTTTTAATCCAATACTGCTCTTGTTCGTCTTTTCATAAAGTTTGACGAGTGCTTTAATTAGCGAAGAGTCGCCCATTATCTCATCGGGCAACATAACTGCAAACGGCTCACCCGCAACTGCATCACGTGCGCAACTAATCGCATGACAAAGACCAAGTGGTGAATCTTGATAGACGACGCTGACGGCAACTTTGTCTGTGCTGGCAGATGCCGCATACATCTCGATTGACGGCTTGGATCGACTGGTGACGATCACGACTCGTTCAATACCCGCCGCAGCCGCTTCGTCGATCACGAACTGAATCGCCGGAGTGTCATATATAGGTAGCAATTCTTTTGGTATCGCACGCGTGGCTGGAAGGAACCTGGTGCCCATTCCGGCCGCAGGAATCACCGCAGTGCGTACAGCCACACATTCATCATAGAATCAAAAGCCCTATGCCCACTTATGTTTACAAGTTCATTGACTCAGGTGAGACCATCGAGGTGCACCAAGCGTTTACTGACGACGCACTGACCGAGGCATCGCACCCATCAGATGGCAAGATGCGCCCCGTCAAAAAAGTCTTCACACCAGTTGGCATCACTTTCAAGGGTGGTGGGTTCTACAAAAATGACAGCGCGGCGGGTTCTAAAACTGGGGCTAGTTCAAATTCTGGTTCTGCAGCAAACTCGACTGCTGCTGCAACAAGCACGCAAAGCACTAGTACGACCTCGACAGATAGCGAAAAGACTGCCAGCAAGCCTGAAACAAAAACCGAAACAAAGAGCGAGACGAAAACCGAAACGAAAGCTAGTCCAGCCAAAAGCGAATAACTGGCACACATGGCTTCTAGCCATGCGAACAAAACTCATTGACCAGTGGCATGCGTTGTGTCGCGATGCTTCACGACAACGAGTCGTAATTATTTTGCTCTCAGTATTGAGTGCGTTGTTTTATTTAGTAACTGCACTTTCTTTTTCTCCTGACACGAGAGTTACCGCGGTTCAAGATTCGCGCTACGAAATACCCGTCGGGTTTCGTGCAGTTGCGATGCAAAGTGTTGGGCCACTGCCACAACTTCGCCCGGGCGATTACGTCGACGTGATCATTGATGCGGCAGTTGTGCTTGATCGAGTTTTAGTGATTGATGTTTCTTTGCAATCTGGTCACACCGAAACCGTGGTGCTTGCGGTGCAATCTAATCAAGCCCCACAAATCGCTAATGCTTCAGCGTTAGGCATAGTGACGCTAGTTCTAGTCGGCTAGCTCTAGTCGGCTAGCGCCAGTTTGTTGCGAGTGCGATCAATACTCCGGCACCGATCACGCAACGATAAACGACATACGGTGCGAAAGTTTTCGTCCGCACCAAACGAATCATTGACGACATCGCAAAGAACCCTGAAATTGCGGCAGTTACGATTCCGACAATCATTGGCACAAGCAAACCGTCCGGAACCCCGTCACGCATAAGTTTTGCAACCGAGAACACGACTGCCCCTGAGATAATCGGCACGCTCATTAAAAACGACAACCTCGCAGCAGCATCGCGCGAATATCCTGAAAGTCGTGCGGCAGTAATCGTGATTCCAGATCGCGAAGTGCCGGGGTTGAGCGCCAGTACTTGTGCCAGACCAATGACAAGCGCATCGCGCGTCGTTAACGACTCGGCTGATTCTGAACTATTTTTGAATGTTGCTCGCCGATCAGCCCAGATAAGCACAAGACCAAAAACAATCAGACTCACGCTGATCAGCGCGGGGCTACCAAGTTTCTCAGTGATCTTGTCTTCAAATGCTGCGCCGACGATGCCAGCAGGCACTGCAGATAGAACCAGCAACCATGCTCGACGGCCAACTGCAGTCAGAGGTTGTTTAGGGCGAAGAATTATTTGTGAGCCTTGACGAACATACAAAAACAAATCAGCACGCAAATAAATCAGAACCGCAACAAGGGTGCCCAGATGCAAAGCCGTGTCAAAAGCCTTTTCTGTGGCTGGACCATCAAAATCACTCCAGCCAAATAGCCAGGGCACGATTTCTAGATGACCGCTTGAAGAAATCGGCAGAAACTCTGTAAGCCCTTGCACAATACCCAGCACGATTGCGTGCAGGATTGGCATGTTGTTATGAACCACTCATCATGATGTCGCTGATTACAAGAGAAAGCCCCACGCTGCGCATCGGCAACCAGTCGATGTCGTTACCGAGATCAACAATGTTCAACAACATTTTTTGCAGTGTTGATGCAATCGTGAACTCGCGAATAGGTGAACCAAGCGTGCCGTTTTTAATTACTATGCCAGATGCACCAGTCGAAAAATCTCCCGAAATCGTGTTGACTCCACTGTGCATTCCAGAAACATCTTGAATCAGTACACCATCATCGATCGCGGCAATCAATTCGGCTTGGGTTTTATTGCCCGGCTGAACTTGCATCGCTAGACATCCAACACCAGGCGAACCAGCAAAACCCCCGCGTACGGCGTTGCCCGTGCTCTGCGTGTTCATGCGGCGCGCACTGTAACTCGAATGCACGAATTTTTTAAGTACACCATTTTCGATTAATACGTTTCGTCGCGCGGCCAGACCTTCACCGTCGATATCTGTTGCCGTATATGCCAACTCGTTAGTCGGGTCGTCGACAAGCGTGAATCGCGCGTCAGCAACTTGTTGGTTCAGACGATCGGCGAACAAACTGCGACCTTTGGCCAGGCTCTCACCATTTAATGCGCTCGACAAAATACTGACGAATTGTGATGTGACGTACGGGTCTAAAACAATCGTGACTTTCTTGCTTGCTGGTTTTGTTGCGCCGAGCAAACGTGTGGCGCGATCGGCCGCTTCACGAGCAGCTTTGTTTAGATCAAATTCTTTTGGTGAGTCACCAACAGAAAACCCAAAACCAGTTTGCGCTTCGTCGCCGTCATCAGCGAGCGTCGCCACAGACACATAACACGAGTTGCCCCGACCACTCTCACGAATCCCCGTTGTTGTGGATACTGCTGTTTCTCCCCAGCCATCTTCGTAGTTTGACTGCTCGGCTCGCACCCGGGCATCAGCCGCCAAAGTAAGTTTTTCTAGTTCTTTGGTGATCGAAATTTTTTGATCTGTTGGAAAATTCGCAAGATCTTCGTCCCAAAACTTTTGCGGAATCTGCGCGACACCATCTGGTTCTGCCAAACCGGCCCACTCATCTAAAGTGCCGAATTGAACATTGTCACGCGCTTGCGCGAGAACTTCGGCAACTGCATCGGCTTCAAGCGTGCCCGCATATGCAAAACCTGTTCGACCATCTTTAATAATCCGAATTCCGATGCCTTCACTTTGTGCCGAAACAAAATGCTCGACCTCGCCTTCGTAAACCCGAACTGAAGTTTCTCCACCGCGTGAGACATACGCTTCAATTTGCTCACCAGATTTTGCTAGACCAACTACTGAGTCTGCAAGTGCTTGTAATTCTGAAACACCAGAACTCATGCCGCGGTGCCACCGATTGTCAGCGATTTCACGCGAAGTGTTGGCTGACCGTCACCGACAGGCACACCTTGACCATCTTTGCCACACATGCCAGGGTTGCCCATTGCGAAATCGTTGCCGAGCAGATCGATATCTTTCAAAACTTCTGGACCATTGCCAATCAAGTTTCCTTCACGAAGAGGCTCGGTTATTTCACCGTTCTCAATCAAGTAAGCCTCGGTCATGCCGAATACAAAATCACCACTTGCCGTATCAACTTGTCCACCACCGAGTTTGGCGATGTAGACACCATGTTTGGTGTCGCGAACAATGTCATCTGGATCTTCTTTGCCATTGAGCACAAAAGTATTCGTCATGCGCACCATCGGCAGATGTTGATAACTCTGGCGTCGGCCATTGCCGCTTTGCACGCGACCTTCTTTTCGTGCACGCAAATAATCCCACATGTAGTCGGTGAGTACGCCATCTTTGATCAGCGTGTTGCGCTGCGACGGGTGACCTTCGTCGTCGACACCAATCGCGCCCCACTCGGCGGTCATCGTGCCGTCATCAATCAACGTCACAAGTGGTGAGGCAACGAGTTCACCCATCTTGCCGCGATACACGCTTGCACTTTTACCGACGAGGTCGGCTTCAAGTCCGTGTCCACATGCTTCATGAAATAAAACTCCACCGCTACCGCGCTTGATAACTACCGGCATTGATCCAGATGGTGCTGGTCGTGCGCTGAGTTTTGTTACTGCTTGTTTGGCTGCGCGAATTGCCAACTCTTCGACATCATTTTCGTCGAACATTTCGAAACCAATCGTGTGGCCGAGTGAGTCGTAGCCGGTTTGCATGCCACCATCACCAGTAGCAACGACACTGACTCGCAATAACGTACGAACCTGATCGTCGGCGCTCAGCACCCCGTTGCTGTTGGCAATCAAAATTCGTCGAAGTGAGTCGCCGTAGCCGGCAGATACTTGAACGATGGCCGAGTTCACTGCCCGTGCAGCAGCGTCAGCGCGTTTCAACAGTTCAACTTTGCGAGATTTTTCTACGCCATCTGGAGAAATTTTTATATTGTTTACCGAGTGTCGCAACATCGAACCAAGTTGAACTTTGTTGACGCCGCCTCCCCCTTGCTTGGCGGCCATTGCTGCGGCCTCTGCGGCGGCAAGCAAGCCTCGCTCAGACAAATCTGAGGTGTGCGCAAAGCCGGTTGTTTCACCCGAAACAACTCGAATACCTGCGCCCCGATCACGACCAGAAGTAACTTGCTCAACCTTGCCGTCATCTAAGCCTGCCGAAGTTGATCGTTTGTCCTCTATATACACTTCTGCGAACTCGGCACCCGTGCTACGCCCTTTAGCGAGCACCCGCTCTAATACATCTGGGGCTACTAGCGGTTCTGAATTTTGTGTCTTGGCCATTGCCACAGCCTAGGCGCAGCGAACTCTTTGCAACTTGTTGCACGCCGTATTCTCTAGTTGTGGATAATGCGACTTCTAAATCAATCAAAAAACGTGGTCGTCGCCCACTTCTGCCCGCCGATTTTGAACATCGGATGGTCTGGTGGAAAGAAGCACTGATCATTAGCGCCTTCTATTCGGTTTACACATTGATTCGAAATCAATTCGGCTCGACGCTTGTCAAAGGTGTCTCAGTGCCCGAGCATGCATTCACCAATGCACTAAGAGTTATTCGTTTTGAGCGGTGGATTGGATTATTTCACGAAGAAACTATTCAGGATTGGTTCTTGCCGCACATTTGGTTTATCAAAACGATGAATGTCTATTATGGCACGGCACATTTTTTTGTCACACTGGGTGTGTTCATCGCACTTTATAAACTTCGGCCATCGGTTTTCGGTCAATGGCGAAATACTCTCGCGGTGATGACTGCACTGGCGATCATCGGCTTCTCAATGTTTCCGTTAATGCCACCCCGATTGCTCGATGCTCCATGCCCTGACGCCGGTTACGGTGCTCAGTGCATCACTAGTGAACTGCGCACACGTAACGGTGCAGAAAATTTTGGTTTTATCGACACAGTAAAAGAATTTGGTGGGCCATGGGCATTCGATAGCGGGCCTGCGAGCAAACTGACCAACCAATATGCAGCGATGCCGTCACTACATATTGGTTGGGCAACATGGTGTGCGTTTGGTCTCTGGCCGATCGCACGAAAATTATGGATGCGTCTTGCACTATTGATTTATCCGAGCGTGACAATGGTGTGCATTATCGTCACCGCCAATCATTTTTGGATTGATGGGGCTGGCGGAATACTGGCGTTTGCTGTGGCTTATTTCATGGGAACTGAAATTCATTATTTCAACCACCGCCGTCTTGCATCCCAAATCGCTGGGACTCATCCGACAACTCGGCACTAGCGTTAAGGGCGCTATGGCGCTCTCAGATATTCGACAACCAAGTGATCTCGCGAACTTAACATACGAGCAACTTGCCGAACTGTCCAGTGAAATTCGAGATTTCATCGTTGAATCGGTAGCAAAAAATAGTGGGCATCTTGGTTCTAATTTAGGGGCGGTAGAACTGACACTCGCCCTGCACCGAGTTTTTGAATCTCCACGAGATGCAATTTTGTGGGATACAGGTCATCAGGCTTATGTGCACAAAATTGTTACCGGTCGCCGTGGGGGGTTTAGTACTCTGCGACAAGCCGGTGGTATCTCGGGCTATCCAAGTCGCGAAGAAAGTGTGCATGACTTCATAGAAAATAGTCATGCATCAACTGTGTTGAGTTATGCATATGGACTCGCCGTTGCACGCGACGTATCTGAAACATCGAGTCACCGCCACATTGTTGCAGTGATTGGTGACGGCTCACTGACAGGCGGCATGGCCTACGAAGCGCTGAACAATCTTGGTCACTCGAAGCGTCGCGTGATCATCGTGCTGAATGACAACGGTCGCTCGTATGCCCCGACAATTTCGAACTTAACGAGCCCAATTAGCGTGAGCACGGCGCCCAACGCACTCGACACGACAGATGGCATGACCCGCCCACAAGATCGACTTACAAAAAAACTTTCACGCGCGCTCACAGATATTCGGTTGAACCCGGTTTACGTTCGTCGTCAACGCAAACTCGAAAAATTTCTTTATGAGTTGCCGATTGTTGGTCAACAGGCCGAACGTGGCCTTGAAGCATTCAAGGCCGGCATTCGCGAATACTTGCAACCAACTGCTTTTTTTGAAGCACTCGGAGTTCGATATATCGGACCAATAGATGGTCACGATCAAGAAGAACTCGAACATGCTTTAAAGTCGGCAACATTACGCGTCGAAGAAGGACCGCTAGTGATTCATGTGATCACACAAAAGGGTCGCGGTTACCCGCCAGCAGAAGACGACGACGAAAAGAATTTGCACGATGCACCAATTTTTGATCCGGTTACGGGTCCACCAAAGTCTTTGCCGACTGGCTACACCCAAGTATTTGCAGATTCGATAATCAAAATTGCCGAACAAGATGCACGCGTGATTGCAATTACCGCCGCGATGCCCGGACCAACAGGTTTGTTGCCGTTTCAGTCGCGCTTTCCTGATCGTTTTTTAGATGTTGGTATTGCCGAACAACACGCCGTAACTGCAGCAGCGGGCATGGCAATGGGTGGTCTGCGACCAGTTATCGCGTTGTATTCGACATTTCTCAATCGTGCGTGGGATCAAGTTGTTTACGATGTTGCGTTACACCGCTTGCCGGTAATTTTTTGTTTAGACCGCGCCGGCATTACCGGCGACGATGGCCCAAGTCATAACGGCATTTTTGATATGGCGATACTTTCTAAAGTGCCGGGCATGCGACTATTCGCGCCGTCAAGCGCACAAGATTTAGCCAAGATGCTCGAAGATTCAGTTGCACTAGCAGACTCTGGCCCTGTGGCGATTCGTTATCCAAAAGGCTTGGCCAGAATCGTCAGTGAGCAAGAAGTTGGTTCTGGTTTGCAGGCTCGCAAATTGCGAACCTCTGCTGTGCCAAATGTTTGCGTTTTGGCGATCGGCAAAATGGTTGATGCCGCCGAAAAAGCAGTGGACATACTCAAAGAACGCGGTATTGAAATCACCTTATGGGACGTTCGTTGTTGCGTGCCGGCAGATCTGCAGATGATCAGCGATGCATCCAAACATTGCGTGGTCGTAACTATTGAAGATGGCATTCGAGATGGTGGCATCGGAATGATGCTCGCCGATGCAGTAAACAACATCGAAGGATCAGTTCATCCGCGAATCGAAATTCTTGGCTTGCCAACTAAGTTCACGCCTCAGGCCAAACCTGCTGCAATTTTAAAACAATTGGGTCTTGACGCTGACTCACTTGTTGAAACCATCACAAAACTTGCAACTGTGACCTCAGAATAATTTAGAAATGAATTTGGCTGACGAACTTGCACTGGCGATTCGGTTAGCCGACGCTGCTGATGCAGTGAGCCTTGCAGGCTTCAACGCTCGAACTTTCACTGTCGAACGCAAAGCCGACAAGAGTGAAGTGACCGAAATAGATCGTGCGACTGAGACTGCGATAACAAATATTTTGCTCGCCGAGCGGCCAAGTCACAGTGTCTACGGCGAAGAGCACGGCATCGTCGGGCCAAGCGATGCAAAGTTTCAGTGGGTAATTGATCCAATTGATGGCACAAGCAATTTCGTGCATGGCGTACCGGTGTGGGCGTCATTGATTGCACTCGTCGAAAATAATGTGCCTGTGCTGAGTGTCGTTTCGGCACCGGCACTTCAAATGCGCTGGTGGGCCCATGTCGACGGTGGAGCGTTTTACAATTCATCACCGATTCGTGTCAGCAAAGTCGACACATTGCGCCGTGCAAGTTTGAGCATCACCGCAAACAAGGGATGGGACGCACTCGGTGCGACGCCGGCACTTACACAATTACAACAAGATGTTTCTCGCGTGCGCGGATATGGCGATTTCTGGCAACACATGTTGGTCGCCCAAGGTGCTGTTGATGTCGCAATTGACAGTATCGGTTTGGCGCCATATGACATCGCGGCGCTTGTGCCGATTGTTCAAGAAGCCGGTGGCAAATTTAGCGATCGCATCGGCACACCTGACTGGCGAGCCAACTCATTGATTACTTCTAACTCACTGTTGCACGATGCAATACTCGCCTATTTGCCAAAATAGTTTTTAGTTACGCGCGCTTCAGTGCGTAACAAACCACGTGATTACGGCGGCGGCAAGAATTAAAACTGGTGCGATGCGCTTGAGAATTGGCAAAGCGAGTGACAAGCCGGTTGAACCCAGCAAATTTAGCGGTGCATTTTCGACGAGCGTATTCTGAGCCAACTTATTTTCGACTATTAAATTAGTCGTTACTTCAGTTTTGCTTATTTCTTGCGATAACACTGTGGTCTCAAGATTGATCACGAATTGTTTGAGCAACTTATCGCTCACATCGGCGAGTGCACCACGACCAAATTGTGCAATTTTGCCCGTGATCGTCAAATCGGTGCTTACGGTGCAACGAGTTGTGTTGGCGTCGACAACCTCAAGTTGGGCAGTGATAATTGCCGACGCGTTGCCTTTGCCAGTTGAGTCACGACCTTCGCCCTTTAATACGGCACGGTGTTCTGTGTCGTTTCGTTCTTGAAAGATTGCTTGGCCACCAAACTTGGCAACAATTGGCCCAACCTTCACAGTTACATGACCCTTATATATGTCACCTTCGACGCTGGTCAACGTCGCACCTGGCAAACATGGCGCAATTCGGGCTAAATCTGTAAGCGTTGCCCAAGCAACATCTATCGGGGCTTTTACTTCGAAAGCGTTGTTAATTTCCATTGTTTGTTTTCCTCGCCAGCAATACTAGTTACCCATCTAGGCTTGGCTCATGGCAACAACTGTGATCCGCGATGCATCACTTGTCGACGGCACCGGCGCACCACAACGGCCTGCAGACATCGTGATCAAAGACGGACGTATCACAGAAATTACTCCGGCGTTAAAAGCATCCACTGCACATGCGGCACATGTAATCAACGCCGACGCGATGCTTGTTGCGCCAGGTTGGGTAGATGTGCATACACATTACGACGCGCAAGCAACTTGGGATCCATGGTTGACACCGAGCAGTTGGCACGGTGTAACGACTGCTGTGATGGGAAACTGTGGAGTTGGTTTTGCGCCCGCAGTTCCTGAACGACACGAGTGGTTGATCGAATTAATGGAAGGTGTCGAAGATATTCCTGGTGCGGCGATGACCGAAGGAATCAAATGGGATTGGGAGTCGTTTCCTGAATATCTTGATGCACTCGACCGACGCAAGCGCGTGATTGATCTCGGAGCACAAATTGGTCACGGTGCACTTCGTGCGTTTGTCATGGGTGATCGCGGTGCGAATAATGAAAATGCAACACCTGACGACATCGAAAAAATGGCTGCACTAACTGAGCAGGCGTTGCGCGCTGGTGCTCTGGGCTTTTCGACTTCGCGAACTTCTCTGCATAAAAGCAAAAACGGCGAATACGTGCCTGGTACGAGTGCTCAACCTGACGAGTTGTACGGCATCGCTGATGGAATCCGTCGTGCTGGTCACGGAATATTTCAGATGGCTGCAGAACATTGGCGAGTGCCTGGCGATGAATGGGGTTGGATGCGCGAACTGACGCGTCGCACCGGAGTGAAAATGAGCATTAACTTAAATCAACCTGCCGATGACGCTGAGTTGTGGCGCGAGACTCTCGCTCTAATTGAAGAGTCGGCGCGCTTAGGTGAAAAAATAGAAGCACAAGTTGCTGGTCGCAGCATCGGTTTAATTATGTTCTTGCAGGGCACTGTCCACCCACTGATGATGCACAATGCATATACCGAGGTCGCATCATTGCCAATTGCTCAACGAGCGATTGCACTTGCAGAGCCTGCTCGTCGCGAACGGCTTACTCAAGAGCAGCCAACACATCGTTTCTTTCAACAATTTGTTGGCGATAATTTTCACACGATGTTTCCGATTACTTCAGCAACAATCGATTACGAACCGACTCGCGAGCAATCAGTTGCGGGCATTGCGTCTCGAACAGGCAGATTGCCTTTTGAAGTAATCATTGATCACCTGCTTTCAGGTGGTGGCACCGGCATGATCTATCGTCCGTTTTTAAATTATGCATACGGCGATTTGTCAATGACTCACAAATTGTTGCAGCATCCAAATACTCGCAATGGGCTGAGCGATGCCGGCGCCCACTGCGGCGTGATCTGCGATGGAGGCATGCCGACATTCATGTTGACTCACTGGGTGCGAGACCGCGAGCGTGGCCCAAGACTTGAACTCGAGCACATGGTCAAACGCCAAACTCGCGACACAGCCGAGTTGCATGGCCTGCT
>BJGF01000008.1 GCA_014190295.1 Actinomycetes bacterium
GCACTCGAGCAAGACGCCGACGTCGTGATGTTTCTATATCGTGACGAAGTTTATAATCCTGACAACAAAGACGAGATTGGTGCAGCCGAATTAAATATTTCAAAGCATCGCGCCGGCCCACTGGGCAAGGTTCGCTTGGCGTGGCTGGCGGCTTACACTCGTTTCGAAAACTTCGCAACAGATACAAATTCGAACTAGCAACTATTATTATTTACCTCATCGGATATCCGTAATGTTTCTTGGTGATGATCTTTTGGCGTGGCTGGTGATCGCACTCGGTGGTGCGATGTGTGCTGGCAATGTTGCCGCGCTGATTCGTCCACCTAAAAAACATCGTGACCAAAATGATTTATCAAAAGCGCCTGTTGTGAGAAGTTTGGTGATGGCCACGATCGGTGGCTTCGCCGCCTTGTGGGCACTTGTGAGTTTGCTCTGAAATAAATACCGAACTGGTAACTAGTTACCAGTCACTAGTTCGTCGAGATTCTTTTTTCTTGCTGGCATGACGCTTGCTTTCAAGTCGTCGTTCAATAGACCCTCGAGTTGGTTTTGATTTTCTTCGTTTCGGACTCGCTGGTCTCGCGGCGTTGTCAATTATCTCTGTCAGTTGCGCTAAACAAAGTTGGCGATTACGCCATTGACTTCTGCTGGTTTGACTAGTTACCCGAATCGTTTTTGTCAGTTTAATTTTGATTCGCCTCAACAATATTTCCGACCCACCAATCGCATCAGTTTCGATAACCAACGTCGCCTTCGACGAGGTTTTATTTATGTGTTGTCCACCGGCGCCGCCTGAGCGGGCAAAACTCCATTGCAAAGCAGCGCTTGGTACGACTAAGCCGCTGACGGTTCGCAGATCTTCGTCGGGTTTCACTTTGGCAAGTCTTGCCCAAGTTTTGAGCGGGTGACGGGAATCGGACCCGCGTATTCAGCTTGGGAAGCTGATGTTCTACCACTGAACTACACCCGCAATTAGATAGTTGAGCGTACCAAGCCATGTTTATGCCCTAAATTTCAGAATTGCGAAGAATTTACTAGGGTTTGATAGTTGTGATTTTGTCAGATCGAAGTATCAAAGAGGCGTTAGACGCCAAGCGAATCATTATTGATCCGCTGGATATGTCGTGCATTCAGCCGTCATCAATTGATGTCAAGGTCTCGAACTTGTTTCGCGTTTTTCGCAATCACACCGCAAGCACAATTGATGTCAAGCGTGATCTCACCGAACTGACAGAGTTAGTTGAGACTCCACTTGACGGTGTGTTCATGTTGCACCCTGGCGAATTTGTGTTGGGTTCGACTCTTGAAAGAATCGGGCTTGCCAATGATCTTGTTGGTCGTGTTGAAGGCAAAAGTTCTTTGGGTCGTTTAGGTCTCTTGATTCACTCGACGGCAGGTTTCATCGATGCCGGCTTCGATGGTCATATCACGCTCGAACTATCAAATGTCGCGAATTTGCCGATCACGATTTATCCGTCGATGAAAATTGGACAAGTTAGTTTCATGACGATGACGACACCAGCTGACAAGCCGTATGGCTCAGGTGCCAAAGGCTCAAAATATCAAGGCCAGCGCGGGCCAACACCGAGTCAATACTTCAAAAACTTTGAATAGTTAACTGAAGCTAGTTGTACTGCTGGCTACGTTTGCCGCAGCCAGCGGCGCACCTTGGCTAGAGATAGAACGTTCGCCGTTTTCGAGAGCATCAAGCAAGTGAATTGCGATGTCACCAACTTTGATTTGCGATTCGTCTTTGCCGGCACCTTTGACGCCGTCGTCAAGCATGATGTAACAAAACGGGCATGCCGTAGCGATGCGAGTTGCCCCGGTGGCGATCGCTTCTCGAGCACGCTCATCGTTGACTTTGGTGCCGATATCTTCTTCCATCCACATTCTCGCGCCACCAGCACCACAACACATGCCCTTGGTGCCGTTACGTGGCATTTCGACAATTTCGATTCCTTTGATCGAGCCGACAACTTTTCGTGGGGCGATATAGACATCATTGTGTCGACCGAGGTAACACGAATCGTGATAAGTGATGCGCTCTTCGAGTGTGGCGTTACTTACGTCAAGCCTTCCAGATTCAATTAAGTCTTCGAGCAACTGTGAGTGATGGATCACTTCGTAATTGCCACCAAGTTGCGGGTATTCGTTTTTCAGCGTGTTGAAACAGTGCGGGCATTGAGTAATAATTTTTTGCACACCCATCGTGTTGAGCATCTCGACATTTGGCATCGCCAACATTTGAAATAAGTATTCGTTGCCGCTGCGTCGCGCGCTGTCACCCGTGCACATTTCGCTTGGTCCAAGAATTGCAACATCAATACCCGCCCGCTTGAGCAACTTTGCCATCGACTGCGTTACTTTTTTATTTTTGTCGTCGAAACTTCCGGCACAGCCAACCCAGTAAAGATATTCACTTGCGAACGGTGCACCTGGGTCGAGTATTTGTACGTCTAAATCTTTGGCCCACTCACCGCGATCGGTTTGGCTCATCCCCCATGGGTTGCCTTGATTCTCCATTGCGCGGTAGGCGTTGCCCAATTGTGCCGGGAAGTTGCTCTCCATCAGCGACAAATATCTGCGCATGTCGAGAATCTTGTCAAGAATCTCAATATTCACCGGGCAGATTTCATCGCATGCCTTGCAACTCGTGCATGACCAAATTTCTTCGGCGGTGATTCGCTCAAACAATAAGTTTGCGCCAATTTTGATTTCAGCGTCGGCACTCAGCGGTGCTGAAACTTTGCCGCCCGGAGCGTGTGCCGCAGTTGCCGCCATTACTTCGCCACTCTTGAGAATAATTTCTCGCGGATCAAGTGGCTTGCCTGTGGCATGGGCAGGGCAGACACTTGTGCAACGACCACACATTGTGCACGCGTCGAGATCAAGCAACTGCTTCCAGGTGAATTCTTCGATCACATGTACGCCAAATGATTCAAGAGAAGTTTCGGTGAGGTTTGGCATTGCCTTCATCGCGCCCTTCGGGCGTTCGCGATCTTTGAGATACATATTTAACGGGGATGTGAACATGTGGCGCAACATAGTGATCGGCAGAATCGCCAAGAACACAATGAATGTCAAAACGTGTGCGACCCACCAACCTTGGTGCCAAGTTGTCAAAGTTGATGCGGTACTGCCGTTGACCAACTGCGCCAATCTATAACCAACAACGCTCCATTTTTCGTGGTCCAGGTTTACGCCAGCGGCTTGGCCTTGGGCGATACGAAACATCTCTGCGCCAAAACCAGTTACACCGATCGCCAACAGCACGCCAAGAATTAGCGCGTGCTCTGGTTTTGTTTTAATGCGAATGCGATACGGGCGCTGCACGTAGCGACGCAAAATCGCCCATACGACACCACCGGTGAAAACCAAACCAGCGACATCGCCGACTAATGCGTAGCCTCGATAAACGTCGCCATGAAGAAACTTAAGTTGCTCAGGCATCTGGTGATCAATTTCTAAAACTGTTGTTACGCCAAGCAGAACGAGAAAGCCGAAATAAATCATTGAATGCATTAAGCCAGCAGCGCTGTCTCGCAAGAGTGTGCGCATGTAAACACCTGAGCGATAGTCGGCCAATCGTCGCTTGACATTTTTTGTTGTCGTCTTGCGCTTGTCTGGTGCACCGCGCTCCCAGTTTCGAATGCGATCGGCAAACCGCAATGATCCCCAAATCAACATCACCGGAATCACCGTGTAGAAAGCAACTCGCAATGCGGCAGGAATTCCACCAAACACTTCACGGTGGATCAGTGAAGTGTTTTCCCATCCAGTTAGTTGCGGAATGATGCCCGAGATCATCGTGAATGCACCGATGCCGACTCCGAAGGCGATTGAGAGTTGGTATGGCTTAAAGCGTTTTGTTACTGGGGCATCAGTTGACATGTTTGCGTTTGGTTTCTCTCGTGAGATTGACGAATCTCAGACTACTTTTCTTAGCCGAAATACGCGCGATCCAGATCGCGAATACGCATGGATAGTGCCCCAAGCAATTTGTGTGTTAGTGCAGGAACTTTGTCAATCACGCGAAGGAAGTTGCCGCGGCTAATAACAAGAACTTGGCATTCGGTATCACAAGTAACTGTTGCGGTTCGTGGCCCGTGATCAAGCAGAGACAACTCGCCGACTACTGAACCCGTGCTCAACGTGGCAACTTTTTTGCCACCGCGTTTGACCGTGGCCTTACCGCTCAAAATAATGAAAGCCTCTTTACCGGCCTCACCTTGTTTCGTCAATGTCGCACCTTTAGCCAGGGTCACGCGGTCACCAGCTTTAGCGATTCTTTCTAAATCTTTCGATGAGCATGAAGAAAACAGCGGGGAATATCTCAGATGTTTTAATGAATTTTTGATGTCAGCCATACTTCACATATTAGTGACTATTGGTGGCCAACTCTCTTGCTTTGGTCGGCTACGGCTTGCGCAGCTTTGGCGATTTCAATTGGGTCACCGAGATATTCGACAGTGGCAATAGTCATCTCAGTTGAGAATCGATATTTTCTCGGCACGCCAGTCGGAATATTGAACTCGGCGATCTGCTCAGGGCTCATCTTTTCAAGGTGCATTACCAATGCTCGTAACGAGTTGCCGTGCGCAGTTATCAGAACATTTTTATTTGCCATTAATTCAGGTACAACTTGCGAGTTAAAAAACGGCACGACTCGGGCAACTACATCTTTCAGACATTCGGTGCTTGGCAGATCGCTGGATGCAATGTGTTGGTATCGCGAATCATTGCGTGGGTGTTCTGGACTCGTCAACTCAACTGGTGGCGGGGCAATGTCGTAGCTACGTCGCCAAAGGTTTGTTTGCTCTTGGCCGTATTTTTCGGTTGTCGCTTTTTTATCCAAACCTTGCAGCGCGCCGTAATGCCGTTCGTTGAGTAGCCAGTTCGAACGAACTTCAATTTGACTTTGTCCCAGTGCCGCAAGCGCAAGACGGTTTGTCTCAACGGCCCGAATCAAAAGCGAAGTGAAAACTAAATCAAATGTGATTCCCGCCTGCTTCAGCGTCAGACCAGCCTGCGTAGCTTCGCGCTCCCCTTTTGTGGTTAGTGCGACGTCGTGCCAACCTGTAAACAAGTTCAATTCGTTCCAAGTGCTCTGACCGTGGCGGAGCAATACAAGCAAGCCCGTCATTGATGCCTCACGCCCTAAATCGTATGCGCAAAAACGCTGTAACAATGGATGTATGGCCTTGAGCAACGCGGCAAGTTTCGACGTCGTCGTCGTTGGTTCAGCCAACCTTGATCTTGTTGCACGCACGGCGCGTTTACCAAAACCCGGCGAGACCGTAACTGGTTCACATTTTTTCGAAGCGTGCGGTGGCAAAGGAGTTAACCAAGCAATTGCGGCGGCACGGTCGGGAGCAAAAACTGCATTCATCGGTGCGCTTGGCAATGATCATGCGGGCGAAACTTTGCTCGCAGCCCTCAACAACGATCACGTTGATACATCTGCCGTGCGCCGGGTTGCCGCACCAACTGGACGCGCATTAATTGGCGTCAGCGATGATGGCGAGAATTCAATAATTGTTATTCCCGGAGCCAACCACGCAATCACGATTGATGATCTCGAAAAAAATAAATCGATAATTTCTCAAGCCAAAGTTTTATTGTGTCAACTTGAAGTTCCTCTTGAAGTTGTGCAACGAGCATTTGAACTTGCGGGATCATCGACCGTACGAATTTTGAATCCAGCACCGGCACAAGTTCTTGCACGCGAATTACTTTCACGAGTTGATGTGATCACCCCTAATGAACATGAAGTAGATCTTCTGGGTGGCACTGCCGAGTTATTGGCCCAAGGTGTTAAAACGATTGTCGTTACGCAAGGAGCAAAGGGTGCATTGTTGGTCAACGCTGATGGGGCGACGCAGGTTGGTCCGTTTAAAGTGACGCCAATCGACTCGACTGGGGCCGGCGATGCATTTTGCGGGATGTTGGCTGCTCGCCTGGCCAAGGGCGAAAATATGCACAATTCATTGCGTGCGGCGGTGATTTCAGGGGCTTTGGCAACAACAATTGAGGGCGCTGTGCCTTCAATACCCATATGGAGTATGGTTCAGAGCAAACTTGAGTCATAGTGACTAAGGTTTTATGCCCAAAAGGTTGTGAAGTCTAAAAAATAGTCTTATCCTGCTCTGTGCTTGCCGAAACCCCCTTCGGCAAGCGGTCATTTAGTTCAAACCAAACGGAGATAAAAAAATGTCAAAAGCAGTCGGTATCGACCTCGGTACAACCAACTCAGTTGTCTGTGTTCTTGAAGCAGGCGAGCCAGTAGTCGTACCAAACTCAGAAGGTTCACGCACTACCCCATCGGTTGTCGCTTTCTCAAAAGGCGGAGACGTATTAGTCGGCGAAGTTGCCAAGCGTCAAGCGATCACCAACACCGAGCGAACATTTCGCAGCATCAAACGACACATGGGCTCAAATTGGACTTCAGCCGACATTGATGGCAAGAAATATACGCCACAAGAAATTAGTGCTCGTACTTTGATGAAACTAAAGCGCGATGCCGAGGCATATCTCGGCACATCAGTTACTCAAGCAGTCATCACTGTGCCTGCATATTTCGACGACGCGCAACGCACTGCAACAAAAGAAGCTGGTCAAATTGCCGGACTCGAAGTTTTGCGAATCATTAACGAGCCAACAGCGGCAGCTTTGGCGTACGGCCTTCAAAAGGGCAGTGAAGACGAAACGATTCTCGTGTTCGACTTGGGCGGCGGAACATTCGACGTCAGTGTTCTTGAAATCGGTGACGGCGTGTTCGAAGTTAAGAGCACACATGGTGACACGCACTTGGGCGGTGACGACTGGGACCAAAAAGTAATCGACTGGTTGGTCAAAGAATTTAAATCAGCACACGGTGTCGACCTCGGCACTGATCGCATGGCGTTGCAACGACTCAAAGAAGCTGCAGAAAAGGCCAAAATCGAGTTGTCGCAAGTTCAGCAAACGCAAATCAATTTGCCGTTCATCACCGCAACTCCGAGTGGTCCGTTACACCTTGATGTGTCGTTGTCTCGTTCAAAGTTTCAAGAAATGACAAATGATTTGCTTGAGCGTTGCCGCAAGCCGTTCGAGCAAGCGATCACAGATGCCGGCATTAACAAGAGCCAGATCAAACACGTAATTTTGGTCGGCGGTTCAACACGTATGCCTGCCGTGCTCGACCTTATTCAGTCGATGACCGGCAAAGAGCCAAACCGTTCGGTTAACCCAGACGAAGTAGTTGCTGCGGGTGCAGCGATTCAGGCTGGTGTTTTGCGCGGTGATGTCAAAGACGTGTTGCTACTTGACGTAACACCGTTGTCGCTGGGTATTGAAACAAAGGGTGGCGTGATGACCAAACTCATCGAGCGCAACACAACAATTCCGACTCGGCGCACTGAAGTGTTCTCGACGGCAGAAGATATGCAGCCGTCAGTAGAGATTCACGTGCTGCAAGGCGAGCGCGAGATGGCCAGTTACAACAAGACTTTGGGCAAGTTTCAACTTGTTGATCTGCCACCAGCCCCGCGAGGAATTCCGCAGATTGAAGTGACTTTCGATATTGATGCCAACGGCATTGTGCATGTATCTGCAAAGGATCGCGGCACGAATAAAGAACAGTCAATGACGATTACCGGTCAGTCTTCGTTGTCGAAAGATGACATTAACAAGATGGTCAAAGATGCTGAAGCACACGCCGAAGAAGACAAGAAGCGTCGTGAAGAGGCTGAAGTTCGCAACAACGCTGATTCGCTTGTGTATCAAACCGAAAAAGTTCTGCGCGAGCAGGGTGAGAAGCTCACACCAGAAGACAAGACTGCAGTCGAAGGGCCGCTCGCAGATTTGCGTGCGGCGCTTAACGGCAGCGATACAGACACGATCAAGAACGCAACCGAAAAGTTGATGGCCGAAAGCCAGGCTTTCAGCCAGAAACTTTACGAAGCAGCATCGCGTGACGCGAACGCTGCTGGCACGTCTGCTTCTGGTCAAGAAACTAACGGAAGCGATTCAGACATCGTTGATGCTGAAATTGTTGACGAGAAATAATTTCGAGTCTTAAATCTTTATGACTGACGAAAAAGCAGAGATACCCAGCGAAGAGCTGAGCGTTGAAGCACTCGTCGAACAACTGATAACCGAACGCGACGAATTCAAAGATATTGCCTTGCGTGTGCAAGCAGAGTTTGAGAATTATCGCAAGCGCTCGGCCGCACAGTTGATTGATGAGTCTGATCGCAATTCTGGTCGCCTTGTTGAGGGCTTGTTAGCAGTGCTTGATGCCTGCGAAGCCGCGATCGCCCACGACATGGCTGGCGTCGAACCGATTTTTAGTTCGATGTTGAATGCCTTACAAAAACAAGGTCTTGAAGTTTTAGATCTTGTCGATACGGTTTTTGATCCAAGTGTTGCTGACGCGGTTGTGCATGAGCCTGCCGACGCAGATGGCGACGAGACCAAGATTGTTGAAGTGTTACGCACCGGCTATCGCTGGAAGGGCCGAGTTCTTCGCGCCGCAATGGTGAAGGTTAAGGGATAATCCAGGTTTCGTGCAATGACCGCACAGCGTGAGTGGTTCGAAAAAGATTATTACGCCGTGCTCGGCGTCGCCAAAGACGCAACCGATAAAGAGATAACAAAGACGTATCGAAAACTCGCCCGCAAATATCATCCTGATGCGAATCCAAACAACACCACTGCCGAAAATAAGTTCAAAGAAATTTCAGCTGCTTACGATGTTCTTGGTGACGAGTCTCGTCGCAAAGAATATGACGAAGTGCGTCGAGCGGGGCCATCTGCCTTTGGCATGAACGGCGCTCGTGGCGCTGGACATGCTGGACAGGGTGGCTTTAGTGGCGGTCAGCCATTTGACATGGGTGGCACCGACATCAGCGACTTGATAAGTCAAATGTTTGGCGGTGGGCGAGGGCGCAGTGGTGTTGATCCGCGACGAGGCACCGACTTAGAGGCTTCACTTGATATCAGTTTTCTAGATGCATTTACCGGCACGACGACCTCATTGCGTTTATCAACCGACGGTGAATCTAAACCTCGCGAAATTAACGTGAGAATACCCGCAGGTGTTGACAATGGTCAGCGAATTCGCATCAAAGGTCGTGGCGGACCTGGTCGTAGTGGTGCCCCAGCGGGTGACTTGCTGTTGACCTGCAATGTTGCATCACATGATCTGTTCGGTCGTGAAGGCAAAAACCTGACAGTGCAGTTGCCGATCACTTTTGCTGAGGCGGCACTCGGTGCGAACATTGAAGTGCCAACACTCGATGGTTCAACAGTTACTTTGCGCATCAAAGCCGGAACTCAAGCCGGCTCAAGACATCGAGTCAAGGGCAAGGGCATTAACGCCAGCAGCGACTCCGGCGATTTAATCGTCAGCGTTGAAGTAGTTGTGCCAAAAGATTTGACCGACAAACAAAAAAAACTTTTGCAACAATTTGACGACATCTGTGACGAGTCACCTCGTGGTCATTTATTTAGTTCATCAACAAAAACTAGAAAAAGTCAAAAAGATTAGGGAGCAAAGATGAAATACGAAACTCAAGCCGTTTATGTGATCTCAGTTGCCGCTGAGCTTGCTGGTATGCATCCACAAACTTTGAGAATTTATGAGCGCCGTGGGTTAGTTCAACCAGCGCGCACAGCCGGCGGCAAACAACGTCGTTACAGCAATGCAGATATCTCTCAGTTGCTGCGCATTTCTGAATTGGCAGAACTTGGAATGAACCTTGAAGGCATTCGTCAAGTGATGGCACTCGAGATTCAGGTTGCACAACTCAAACAAGCAGTGGCACAGTTGCAAAATCAATTAGAGCGGGCGCTATCGAACACGCAAACTAAATATGGGCTTGTGCCATTGAATCAGACGACAATGTTTTTTGGTCGCAACGCCAGCATTTTGGATGAGGAGCGCTGAATTTCAGCGACTAGACTTTTACCACGTCCCTAGAGTTCAATCTAATTAGGAGCGTTTGATGCCTGTAACTGTCGTCGTTGGAACCCAATGGGGAGACGAAGGCAAGGCAAAAATAATTGATCTACTCGCTGACTCGCATCAAATCGTCGCTCGTTATCAAGGTGGTCATAACGCTGGGCACACAGTTGTTGTCGGTGACCAAAAATATGCGCTGCAACTTGTACCTAGCGGCGTTTTTTACAAACACGTCACTCCAATAATTGGTAATGGCGTAGTTGTTGATCTGCCGACTTTGTTCAACGAAATTGACACCCTTGAATCACGCGGAATCTCATGTCAGAGATTAAAAGTTTCGAGTCTTGCTCACTTAATTTTTCCGTGGCATCAAGCCCATGATGCAATCAGTGAATCCAATCTTGGTGAGAACAAGATCGGTACAACCCTCAAAGGAATCGGTCCGGCGTATGCCGACAAAGCCCGACGCGTTGGTATTCGTGTCGGAGATGTGCGCGACCCAAAGCGGTTCAGCGAACTCGTCCGTGGGCGAGCAGTCGCAGAACAAAAGATTTTGAACGCACTTGGTTCTGAAAAGCTCGATATTGATGCAATCGTGACGCGCTTTAGTGATCTCGGCGCACGCCTTTTGCCATATGTTGCCGACACCGTAAATCTGTTGCATAATTCGCTGGAGCGCAACGAACAAGTGTTGCTTGAAGGCGCTCAAGCAACATTTTTAGATGTCGATCATGGCACTTATCCATTCGTGACTTCTTCTAATCCAACTGCTGGCGGAGCATGTGCCGGGTCTGGTCTTGGGCCTCGCGATATCACCCGCATTGTTGGCATCGCTAAGGCGTACACAACAAGAGTTGGTAGCGGACCGTTTCCATCAGAACTGATTGGCGCTCTTGGTGACAAGATTGTGGATATTGGTCACGAATTCGGAACCGTTACGGGTCGTCGTCGGCGACCAGGTTGGCTAGATCTAGTGATGTTGCGCCACGCAGTGCGTTTAAATTCATTGACAGAAATTGCTCTGACGAAACTTGATGTCTTGGATACATTCGAAACAGTGCGAGTATGCGTTGGGTATGAAATGAACGGCAAACTACTTTCTGGGTATCCAGATAATCCAGAATTGCTTAGCGCCGTGACACCGCAATACGTAGACATTCAAGGTTGGAAGACAGATGTGCGCAAAGTGCGAAAATTCAGTGATCTTCCAACACAAGCACGAACTCTTGTTGAACTCGTCGAAAAACATGTCGGGGTTCCAGTGACAATGATCGGCGTTGGCCCAGAACGAAACGAATGTGTCGTGCGAACATGATCGAGCGCTACAGCCTGCCTGAAATGTCAGAAATATTTTCTGATGAATCCAAGTTTCGTCGTTATTTAGAAATTGAATTACTCGCAACCTCAGCACATAGTGAACTCGGCATTGTGCCACGCGATCACGCACAAGTTTGTCGAGATCGAGCACCAAAAATCGACAGTGAATTTGTTTCAGCCGTAAGCGAGCGTGAACGTGTGACCGATCATGATGTTGCTGCATTTGTGGATGTCGTTCAACAACGCATCGGCATGCCAGCAGGCGCATGGATTCACCACGGGCTTACTAGTTCTGATGTTGTTGACACTGCTTGGTGTTGGATGTTGCGTGATGCCGCAGTCTTGATTGATCGCGCACTCGTAGATTTCTACGAAGTAGTCGTAGTGCTTGCTGAAAAACATCGCGACACCGTAATGATTGGACGCACGCACGGCATTCATGCTGAGCCGACAACGTTTGGGGCAAAAGTTGCATTGTGGGCATTACAACTGCGCCGTGATCGTGAACGTCTAGCAACAGCGACACAAAGAATCGGTGTTTGTAAATTATCTGGGGCAGTAGGCACCTATTCGAATATTGATCCACAGATCGAACTGAGTGTTGCAAAAGCGCTCGGGTTAACGCCGGTGCCAGCAACTCAGGTGATCGCTCGCGATCGACACGCCGAATATCTGTGGGCTTGCGCAAGCATTGGCACGACAATTGAGACGATTGCAGTTGAGTTGCGTCATTTGCAGCGCACAGAAGTTAATGAAGTACGCGAAGGTTTTGCGGCCGGCCAAAAAGGTAGTTCGGCAATGCCACACAAGCGCAATCCAATTTCGTCTGAAACTTTGACCGGTTTGTCGCGTGTTTTGCGTGCCAACCTTCAGGTCGGTTTGCAAGACGTTGCTTTGTGGCACGAACGCGACATCTCGCACTCGTCGGCTGAAAGAATCGTGTTGCCTGACTCGTCGATGCTTGCGTATTACATGTTGCGTCGGGCCACAAAACTAATCACAAATCTAGAAGTTGATTCTGCACGAATGGTTAAAAATCTAAATTCGAGTCACGGCGTCATATTTTCACAGTCTGTATTGCTGGCACTTGTTGCTTCTGCAATGTCACGAGATGACGCCTACCGATTAGTTCAAGAACTTGCAGCACGTGCAATAAGCGAGTCATGTCAATTTCGTGAACTTCTTGCGGCCGATAAAAGAATTACTTTGTCAGCAAAACAATTAGACGAAATATTTGATCTCAAAAAATCTGTCAAACACACGGACCGCGTGTTTGACGCTCTAACCTCGGCCCAGCCTTAATTTAGATTTACGAGCAATGCCGACACTGCCTGCACTCGACCCGGCAAGAGATGCATTACGCAAACATATTTTGCAACATTCACTCAAGACGGGTTCGTTCACACTTAAGTCAGGTCGCACCAGCAATTGGTTTTTAGATTCAAAACAAACCGCTTGTCGTAGTGATGGCATTTTGCTCGTCAGTGATGTCGCTCTGGTGATATTGCCGAGCGATATTGATGCAATCGGTGGTCTAACGATGGGCGCTGACCCGGTTGCATTTGGTATCGCCGCGGTTGCAGCAACGCGGGGCAGAACTCTTCGCAGTTTCAGCGTGCGTAAAGAAGCCAAAGATCACGGAGTAACTGGTCGAATCGCTGGTGCGCTACAACCAGGCGACCGTGTGGCGATTGTTGAAGACACAGTCACGCGCGGCACTTCGCTTTTTGAAGCCGTTGAAGTAGTCAAAGCATTCGGCGCAACGCCAGTGTTCATTACGGTCATAGTTGATCGCGGCGGCACTTGTGCGGCGATGGCCAGCGACGCAAAAATCATCTACCAACCGATGTTGACTGCACTCGACCTCGGTTACGAATACGGATCGTGAAAACTCAGCGGGCGAAGAGACAGTTTTAAAATTTGGTGCGCGAGCGTTTAATTTAAATTAATAGTAATTAAATTGTGGTCGGGACCGGCGTCGATCCGGTGACCCTGCGCTTTTCAGGCGCATGCTCTGCCTACTGAGCTACCCGACCTTGAAGAGTGAGAACACTCCCCAGCGGTCCCGACGGGACTTGAACCCGCGACCTCCGCCTTGACAGGGCGGCGTGAACTCCAACTTCACCACGGGACCAGATTCTGCTATTGCTGAAACTGATCTTTGCACCCCCAACGGGATTCGAACCCGTGCCGCCACCTTGAAAGGGTGGTGTCCTAGGCCACTAGACGATGGGGGCATGGAACTACTAACCGTTGAGAAAGCCCTTGAAATCTATCACCTCCAATTGATGAAAAACCTTGTAACTCGCTAAAAAAATTAAAGAGCTTCACTTTGTGCCCCTACCGTCCATTCAAGGATCCAACCTAGGTATTCATAGAGTTCACGCTGTACTGGTTCTTCGTCGTCTTGCTCGATCTCTATAGAGTTAGTTTTTTCGTCGACCGACCCAGCACTCGTTTTGTCGGGGATATTTTGGGCGCCATAATCCGACTCAGCGATATCTAATGTGGTGCCGAGTACAAGTCTCAATGAATTGATACTTCGAGCGAAGGCATCAATTTCTGCTTCAGAAAGTTCATCGTGTCGTGCAATTACGGACAAACTAATTTCGATCGATGAAAGCCGTGATGCGAGCAATTCTTCTCGCATCAAACGTTGATACTCGGCGTCTTTTTTAGCATCGTTGTGATATGCCGTCGGAAATAATCTGCGCAGTGAAGCATCATCAGTTGTATTTAACAATGAGTCTCGAAGTTGTGTGATCAAATGTGTCAGAACTTCGCGATGGTCTTTTGGCAGCGCCAATTTGTATGCACCGTTTTTTGTCCGCACGACGGGGCCTTTTTTAATTGTCACAATGTCTCGTGCTCCATGGTTGCCCATAAGCCGTGTTCGTGTAGTCGATAAACATCAAATTCGGCACGCTCGCGTGAACCATTAGAAACAACAGCTCGACCTTTGTGGTGCACGTCCAACATCAGTTCGGTTGCTTTTTCAAGGCTGTAGCCGAAGAGTTTTTGAAATACGAAGGTCACATATGACATCAAATTGATCGGATCATTCCAAACGATGACGATCCACGGTTTGTCAAACTTTGTCGCATCCCCAACATCTGGCTCCAAGACTTCAGCGGGGCGAGCATTGACAAGTTGAAAATATCCCACATCTCTATTGTGGCGTAGTTATGTGACTTTTATATCTGGCCAGCGATGATTCACGGTGCTTTCTAGTTGGGCTTTGGTCAATAATCATCGTACGATTGGCGCGTGCCACTCAACGTTCGCCCGGTTGTGCCCTCGCGGCTGTTTTCGCATGAGTCAAAGCGCTCACCGAAAACTTTGATTGGTGGCTATATCGCATTAACCAAACCACGGATTATCGAACTTCTGCTGGTTACGACTGTCCCAACGATGGTGCTAGCAGCCGGCAAGTGGCCAGCCTGGTCACTTATCGGAGTTACTCTGCTCGGCGGCACTCTTGCGGCGGGCGGCGCAAACACAATGAATATGTATATCGATCGCGATATCGACAAACTTATGAAGCGAACCCAACAGAGACCTCTTGTAACTGGATTGATCGCACCAAAAAATGCTCTCGTGTTTGCAGTGATTTTAGAAATTATTGCGTTCGCTATTTTGTGGGCGGGAGCAAATTTACTTTCTGCATTTCTGGCATTAAGCGCGACCGCCTTTTACGTTTTTATTTATTCACTCTGGCTGAAGCGAACAAGCAAACAAAATATTGTTATCGGTGGTGCGGCGGGGGCGGTGCCGACTCTCGTTGGTTGGGCAGCCGTAACAAATTCAGTGGGCTGGCCAGCAGTTTGGTTATTTATGATTATATTTCTTTGGACACCGCCACATTTTTGGGCGCTGGCAATTCGTCATGCCGACGAGTATCGGGCTGCCAATGTGCCGATGTTGCCCGCCGTTGTTTCGATTGAGCGCACTGTTCGAACAATGGTCGGCTACACGATCGTGCTTGCTGGTGCCACATTCGTGTTAATGCCAGTCGCAAATCTCGGCTGGATTTACGGTTTCACCGCCATCGTTATGGGGCTTGGTTTTACGATTGGCACGGCCATGCTCGGCCGCAAACCGACTGAGGCCTGGTCGATGCGAGTATTTTCATTCTCAATCACCTATGTGACTGTTCTGTTTGGTGCATTGATGATTGACGTGCTTATCTAGCCGCTGCGCTAAAAAACAAGCCGCCAATGTGACTTCGTGCAATAAAGAAGTTTCCGAGCTAAACCTACTAACTGTTAGCGTTATCTGAGTTATGACGGCCGTTGACACGATTTCGCCCACTAGTTCTGGCGCAGGAATTTTCGGTCTGGTTTCTGAATGGTTGATGACCACGAGTCACCGACGCATTGGTCGATTATTGGTTGCGTCATCTGTTTTTTGGATGCTCTTAGTGGTGTTGGTCGGCACGCTTCTTTCGGTTGAGAGAATTAGTTCGACTTCTGATCTTGTTGATCCCACAAGCACGACACAGTTGTTTTCATTTTTTCGTGTTGGTTTGATCTTTGGAGTGATGGCACCAATGACATTAGGTCTGGCTTTAGCGGTAGTACCGATGCAAATTGGCAGCCAAGTACTCGCCTTTGCTCGTGCCGCACTTTTTGGTGTCTATCTATGGATATTTGGCATGGTTATTGTCGGCGTCGCATATATCGGCAACGGTGGTCCTGGTGGTGGTGACCCACAAATGGTTGATTTGTTTCTGGTTGGCATGGCGTTAGTAGTCGCAGGATTGATAGTTGTTAGTGCGAGCATCGCAACCACGGTTCTCACGTCTCGCCGTGCTGGGATGACGCTAATCGATGCCCCGATTTTTGTTTGGTCGTCACTCATCACGAGTATTTCATTAATTCTCACCTTGCCCGTGATGGCTGGTGCGTTAATTTATGTTGCAGTTGATCATTCGTATGCGAGGGCAACTTTTGGTGCAACAGACGGAATCAACAGTTGGGTTGGTTGGGCACTCACATCACCGCAGATATTTTTGTTGGCGATTTCAACTCTTGGCGTACTTGCACAAATAGTCGGCACAATGACTCGGGGCAAACAACCATTACGTGGGGGATTGTTCGTCGGTGTCGGATTGATGAGCACTGCTCTTGTTGGAACGGTGACCCAGTCTTTTTATGCGGTGCAACTAGATGGTGAACTTGCAGATATCGCAAAAAGCTTGGTGCCGTTTTTGTTGTTCAACGCACTGCCAATTCTCGGAGTTTTAATTGTGCTCGGACTTTGCTTGTTGGCGATGAAGAACGAAAAAGCAAAACCTAGCGCTGCATTTGTCCCTGCTTTTTTCGGAGTCGGAATGGTTTCAACCGGCATGCTCGGCAATGCGTTACTTCGAATCAGTAATTTGAAACTTTCAAATACGGTTTTTGAAGAAGCGGTTCTTGTTTATGTTGGGTACGGGGTGATACTTAGTTCGTTAGGTGCGATTGCGTATTTTGGCCCAAGAATTTGGGGGCGTAAAATGCCAACGATTCCGGTCATTGGTCTTGGACTACTCGGTGCTCTCGGAATCGTTTTAGCCGCACTTCCTTATTACATCGCCGGGTTTACCGATCAACCTGCTTCTCGCACAACTGGTTCGTTGGGCGACAACAGCCAAATCTGGAACTCAGTAGCAGCGCTCGGTCAAGCAATTTTCTTGCTAGTTACGGTTGCGTTCGTTGGTCTTGTAGTTAAGTCATCGCGTGACGGCGAGATCGCTGATGATGAAATTTTCGAGACTGCTCAGGCGAACGTATGAGCACAACCGCGCCTGCCCTTAATTCTGGCCCGAAAATCGCGATGCGTCGTCAGGCTTTGGTTTTGACGGGTTTATTTTCTGCAGCATCTGCGATGTTGATGGGCTCAATGCTTGCTATCTGGTTGCAGTTCAGGGCGAATGCTCCACTGCGAGAATCTTCAGACGGCAGCAAGATGTTGCGCGACTGGTTGCCAGAAAATATCAAGATTCCAGAAGTAGCGACAAACACGATGATGATGACGATTGTGATCACCTGCATCATGGCTCAATGGGCGATTTATTCTTCGCGGCGAAGCGACTCAAATCACACTTCACTCGCTCTCGGGGTTGTTCTGCTCACAGAGATCGCAATGATCAATGCGCAAATCGCCGTTTACCTACAGATGAATATTGGTGTTCGCGATAGCAGTTACACGATGATGTTTTATTCAATAACGGCGACCATGACCGCATTAATGGTTATTGGTTTGGGTTTCACTTTGCTGGCGATGTTCAGATCGTTTGCTAGTCGTGTTAGCGATCACGATCTGATTTGTGCACACGCTGTTTATTGGTATTCGCTCACTGTGATATTTGCAGCGATGTGGTTCGTCGTGTACGTACAAAAGTAGGGATGATGTTTTCGACCGGATTTAAATATTTCATGGGTGTGACGGTGCTTTCAGTTGTGGCACTGATCATGTCGCTGTTCGTACTCGATCAAGTTGCAATCGCCGGAGTTGCACTGAGTATGTTGGTTGTTGCGGCCGCACTTCTTGGCGGCATCGCTGTTGTCACACGTGATGGCAACAGACAATCTGGTGTCAATGAACAGTCCACCGATTTGGTTAGCCAAAGCATCTGGCCACTTGTTACCAGTATCGGCGTGGTGTTTTTGGCTCTTGGGTTGGTTATATCTTCAGCGGTATTTTTTGGCGGAATAGTAATTCTGCTTGCAGCACTCGCAGAGTGGATGGTTCAGTCATGGAGTGAACGTGCTTCAAAAGATGCAAATTACAATGCGTCGGCACGCAAGCGGTTACTCAACCCAATCGAGTTTCCAGTTCTTGCTGCGCTCGGTCTTGGCATAGTCATATTTTCGTTTTCTCGAATCATGCTGACAGTCGACAAAACAACCGGTGCGTCATTATTCATCGTTTTTGGTTCGCTGGTTTTAATCGGTGGAATCTTATTTGCAATCAAGCCAGACATGAAGCGATCTCTTGGGGCGGCAATTTGTGTACTCGGTGCGGTCGGCATTGTTGCCGGCGGAATCGTCAGCGCGACATCAGGTGTTCGTGAAGAACTTGTTGTGGCAAAAGGTGAATCGCATATGGCACCAGAGTGTGGCGAAGAACGCTCTGAGCATTTTGATAAAAATGCGACAGGTACGTTGTCTTTGCGCAGTTCAGTAAGTGCAACTATCGAATTGTTGGATGGTCAGTTAACTGCACGCCTCGTTGGTTTTCAAGATCCACAAAAGTCTTTGACAATTTCACGTTCTGCGCCAACTAATTTAATTTTTCATAATTTAGATGCAAAAGATTATCGATTAGTTGCCGAACTTGGAACGCGAGCAGCCGCTGAGCCAGAGGGTGCAACCGAAAAAAATCTCGTTTGCACTCAACTTGCGGCACAAGGTTTCGAGCAACTGTTGCTACTTAAGATAGACAAGCCAGCCCCCGAAGGCACTTCATACCGGTTGGTAGTGCCTGGAGTTGAAGGCCAGAGCATCGAGTTGGTCGTGCCGTGAATCACTCAGCAAAGCACCTTTATTTGAAGCACCTTGTGACTAGCGTTTTACGCATGGTCGGCAAGAAGTCTCGAACATTATTTGGCGTCTCTTTGTTGTCGTTTATTGCGGCAAGTTGCGCCAAGAACGCTCCGCAAGATACTTGGCAGCCAAAAGGGCCAAATGCAAAAATTATCGATGATCTACAGCAACCAGTTTTCGCAGTCGCTGGAGTCATCGGTTTAATCGTCGCAGTAGCGGTCATTTATTCTGTGTTGAAATACAAAGATCGTGGTCAGCCGATCCCAGAACAAACTCACGGCAAGCCAGCACTTGAAATAACTTTGACAATTATTCCAGCATTAATTCTTGCGGTAGTCGCAGTGTTCACATTTGGGGCAATCTTCAAACTCGCCAAAACTGATGACACTGAAATGATTATCAACGTCACCGGTCAGCAGTGGTGGTGGGAGTACGACTACCCAGTGCAAAACGATTTTGGCATCACCCAGCCAATCATTAGTTCTGGTCAACTCGTGTTGCCGGTCGGTACAAAAGTTTTGTTGCGTGAGACAAGCCGTGATGTGATCCACTCTTATTGGATTCCAGCACTGAACGGCAAACGCGATGCAGTGCCTGGGCGAATACAAACACTTCGACTCGAGGCCGATGAACCAGGAATCTTTACTGGTCAATGCACCGAGTTTTGTGGTTTGTCACATGCCAACATGCGAATGGAAGCAGTTGCATTGAGCAAAGCAGATTTTGCGAAGTGGGTCGCCAACCAACAAGCGGCATATGTTGCGCCCGCAAAAGACTCTCTTGCCCAACAGGGTGAAGCAGTATTTCTAAACCAATGCGTGCGTTGTCACCAAGTAAACGGTCTGATGCGTGCCGACGGCACCCCAGCAATCGCTGCGCCAGATGAAAATGTTTGGTCTGGTTCTGCACCAAACTTGACGCATCTAATGTCTCGCAATACTTTTGCAGGCGCGAGTTTCGATTTACTTTCTAAGCAATGTCGGGACGAAGTATGGAACGCCCCGAGTGACGTGATCGGCACCAAATATCTTGCTGGTGTTTCACAAGATTGTTTGAATCAGAAAGATTTGCGATCGTGGTTGCGAAATGCCCCGGAGATGTTGCCGATGTACGCAAATCCAACTCAACTAGCAGCTACTGGTGGCAAGTATCGCGGCATGCCATATCTTGCTCTAAGCGAAGATGACATCAGCAAACTTGTTGCATACCTTTTAACCTTGAAGTAACACAAGAAACAGAGAACAATATATGGCAATTATGGAACGCGAAATAGAAGTGATCACTCCGATTACTGCTACACCAAGTTCAACGTACGGCGTCCTCAAGCGTCCAGTTGCAGCCACAGGTTGGCGTGCGTGGGTGTTCACGGTTGACCACAAAAAACTCGGGTTGATGTACGGCGTTACAGCGATGTTCTTTTTTATCGTTGGCGGAGTTGAAGCTTTATTGATTCGACTTCAACTTGCAGCACCAAATGGCAAAGTTTTAAACGCAGATCTTTACAACCAAATGTTCACGATGCATGCGACAACAATGGTGTTCTTGTTTGTCATGCCGATGGCGGCCGGATTCGCGAACTATTTTATTCCGTTACAAATTGGTGCCCGTGACGTTGCGTTTCCGCGGATGAACGCACTTGGTTTTTGGTTGCTATTGTTCGGCGGAATCTTCATCAACTTGTCGTGGTTCCTTGGCGGGGCAGCAGATGGCGGTTGGTTTATGTACGCGCCAAACTCTGGGCCAGTATTCTCACCAACTCATGGAATCGACTTCTGGGCATTTGGTCTGCAGATTGCGGGCATTGCTTCACTGACTGGTGCGATCAACTTAATTGTCACTGTTCTTAATATGCGAGCACCTGGCATGACTTTAATGAAGATGCCGATTTTCACTTGGATGATGACAGTTGTGCAGTTCTTATTGTTGTTCGCAGTGCCCGTAATCACCGTCGCTCTGTTCTTGCTTTCTTTTCAACGCAACTTTGGTGCGCGTTTCTTTGACGTCGCGGCCGGCGCAGACCCGTTGCTGTGGCAGCACTTATTTTGGATCTTCGGTCACCCAGAGGTTTACATTCTTGTGCTTCCGTCTTTTGGAATCGTCTCAGAGGTTCTGCCAGTGTTTTCTCGCAAACCGTTATTTGGTTATCCGTTCGTTGTTTTCTCCGGCGCAGCGATTGGTTTTGTCGGTTGGGGAGTTTGGGCTCACCACATGTTCGCCTCTGGTCTAGGACCAGTATCAGTAGCCGTGTTTTCGCTAACAACCATGGCTATTGCGGTGCCGACTGGTGTCAAGATCATCAACTGGACGCTGACCATGTGGGGAGGAAAATTAGTTTTCTCGACCGCGATGAAGTTTTCAATTGGGTTGATCGTGTTATTTACAGTTGGTGGTCTTTCTGGTGTAACTCACTCAGTTGCTCCATCAGACACGCAACAAACTGACACTTATTACATTGTCGCCCACTTTCATTACGTGTTGTTCGGCGGTGGCGTACTCGGAATCTTCTCTGGTCTTTATTACTGGTGGCCAAAAATGTTCGGCAAGATGCTCAATGAGCGCCTTGGCAACTGGAACTTCTGGTTAATGGTGATCGGCATGAATTTAACTTTCGGTCCGATGCATATTTTGGGTCTACAAGGACAGCCTCGCCGGATGTACCAGTTCACAAATGCTCGATCCGGTGAAGGTCTGTTTAATTTTGCATTTTGGAACCTCGTGGCATCCATTGGCTCGTTCGTACTCGCCGTTGGTATCTTGCTGTTTTTGATCAACGTGGTTATCACCGCACGAAATCCGACTAAGTCTCCGCTTGATCCGTGGAACGCGCGAAGTCTTGAATGGATGACGAGCAACCCACCCAAAGAACATAATTTTGATGTAATCCCAACCGTGCATCACCTTGATGAGTTTTTCCATCGTAAATACGAAGAAGATTCAGCAACGCACACGATGCGACAGATTGCAACAGCCGAAGAAATTATGGCCGAACAAGAACGTAACGCAGATGCGCATATTCATATGCCGTCACCTTCTTACTGGCCAGTAGTTTTGGCATTTGGTTTGCCGGTAATCACATTCGGGATGATTTTCTCGCATCTAATCGCCGTATTTGGTGCGATCATCGTGTTCTTTGCTGCATTTGGATGGGCGCTTGAACCGAGTACGGCCCCAGCATCTGATTTCGAAACAAACAATTCGGCACCCGGAAAAGCGTTGGAGAGTGTAGGTAAATCATGACCGACATAACCGCACACGGTCACGCTTCAAGTACTGGCATCTCAAATGTCAAGTTAGGAATGTGGACATTTTTGGGGTCAGAGTGTTTATTGTTCGGTGGCTTGATCTCGACGTACATGCTTTATCGCGGTCGAGTTACTGGTGGTCCGCGACCATCACAGATTTTTGATATTCCGTTTACGTCTGTCAGCAGTTTTGTGTTGTTGATGTCTTCGTTGACGATGGTTTTGGCAGTAAGCGCAGCACACAAAAGTGAAGATCGCAAAACTAATCTCTGGCTTACGGTTACTGCACTTTTAGGTGCAACATTCGTGGGTGGCCAGGTGTATGAGTTCACCGCGTTTTACAACGAAGGTCTCGGCTTTTCGACAAGTTTGTTTGGTTCAAGTTTCTACACCCTGACCGGGTTTCACGGTGTGCACGTCACAGTCGGAATCATCATGTTGATGTCACTTGTTGGCATCTTTAAGCGCAGCAAAGTATCGGGCAATAAAGCCGAAGTTGTAGAGATGATCGGTCTTTATTGGCACTTCGTTGACATCGTTTGGATCATCATCTTTACGCTCGTCTATCTGATTCCAGTCTGATCATGACTACAGAAACAACACACACTTCACCGAGCGTTGAGCATGTTGAGAATCACGGCATGAGCAACGCTGGCTATATTCGAATTGCCGCGATCCTGGCAGCGATTACCGCTCTCGAAGTTTCGACCGTCTACGTTGATTTTGGTCCACTATTTTTGCCAGCACTTTTGATCATGATGGTCGTCAAATTTATTATGGTTGTCAGTTACTTCATGCATTTGAAATTTGACAATAAATTATTCAGTTTTATGTTTTATGCGGGGCTTGTTTTGGCAGTTGGTGTTTATGCTGCATTTCTCGCAACATTCAAATTTTTTATTCAATAACCAATCGAAAGAAAATTTGTGATCGCTGATTCAGTGGATCTGGTCGCGAACCCGTGGAGGTTTCAGACACACCTCGAAGTATGGCTATTGGTGGGTGCTGTGTTAGCCGCCTATATCTATGCCGTTCGCGTAATCGGACCAGTTGTGGTTAAATCTGGGCCCATAACAACCCGCAAGCAAAGGATCGCGTTTGTTGTTGCAATTTTGATGCTGTGGCTTGCTTCAGATTGGCCGGTACACGATATTGCCGAAGAATATTTATATTCGATGCACATGTTTCAACATATGGTGCTGTCGTATTTAATGCCCCCATTGGCTTTGATTGCAATACCGAAGTGGCTTTTTGACTCGATATTTGGATACGGGCGGGCTCGAAAGATTGTTTCGTTCTTATCAAAACCTGTGATTGCTGGTGTCGCATTTAATTTGATCGTGATGGTCACGCATATTCCTGATGTCGTAAATCGCAGTGTCTCGAATGGCCCGATGCATTACGGCTTGCATATTGCACTGGTATCAACGGCGCTACTTGTTTGGATGCCGATCTGTGGCCCTGAACGCCGAATGCATTTGCAATCAGGCGGAAAAATGATCTACTTATTTTTGTTGTCGGTGGTGCCAACAGTGCCTGCAGCATGGTTGACATTTGCTGAAGGGTCGGTTTATAAGCACTACGACATCGCAGTTCGTGTTTGGGGGATGTCGGTGACTACTGATCAACAAGTAGCCGGGGCAATCATGAAAACTGGTGGCTCGGTTTTTCTGTGGTCGATAATTATCTACATCTTTTTCAAACGTTTTACGCCGGCGTTTTCTGGTGATCGTTCGTATCTGCGTCGCAAAACTAGTCAGACCACCTGAAATAAATTGTGGCTGTGGCACATGTTGCAACAGACCAAACCAAAAGCACAACAATTGATTTAGCAATTAATTCATAACCATTGAACGCAGAGCGAAGTAGTTCACTCAGTGCACTGCTGGGTAGCCACTCAGCCAAAGACTTAACACCTTTTGGTAGTTCATCATTCGGCACGATTATTCCACCAAGCAATAACAGCACGAGATATAAGCCGTTTTGTGCTGCGAGGTTGACTTCGGCACGTAGACGACCAGCAAGTGTTAAACCAATTCCGGCAAAACAAGTTGTGCCAAGTACAACCGCCGCGACAGCGGCTAACCAATTCGTGTCGACTGGTCGCCAGCCCGATGCAATACCGACCACGACGAGTAGTGCTAGTTGTGCAGACTCGACAATGCAAGTGGCGACTACTTTGGCCAAAACAAGTCGTTTCGTGCCAAGTGGCGTCGTGCCGAGTCGCTTGAGCACACCATAACTGCGCTCGAAACCCGTAGTGATGCCAAGGCTGACCATCGCCGTTGACATCACGGCGAGGGCCAAAATTCCGGGGACTAGAAATGCCACGGCAGTCAAGCCTTGTGTCGGCAAAATATCGATCTGAGAAAAAAAGACCATTAGCAACACAGGGATTCCGACAAGAAGCAGTAACTGCTCACCATTGCGAGCCATCACAGTTAGTTCTTGACGAAGTTGTGAGCGAAAAATATTCACGATTTGCTCTGTTCAGACACGTCAATTAATTCTCGATATATATCTTCGAGCCGTGGCGTGCCAGATCGCAAGTCATCGAGAACGAACTTGTTTTCAGCGAACCAGTTGCTCAACCGTGAAATAAAGTTTGCATCAGAGTTTGCATACAGACGTAACTCAGTTTGATTTTGATCGACACGACAATTCATGTGCATTGCTAGTGCTGCAAGATCAATTTTGCTAGATGTGCGCAATGTGACTGCTTGGTTGTCGCCATATAAATCTTTAAGGGAAGAGTTGGCGATCAATCTTCCGCGCTGAAACATTACGACGTGATCGGCTACTCGTTGCGCTTCGTCTAATTCGTGAGTTGCAAGAATCACCGCACAGCCAGAGTCGGCTAAGTTGCGCACGATTCCACGAATTAAATCACGACCGACTATGTCGACGCCCGACGTTGGTTCATCAAGAAAAGCAACTTCTGGTCTTGCTGCCAGCGCAAGGGCCAACGAAAGTCTCTGTTTTTCACCACCCGAAAGTTTGCGCCAAGTTGCTTTTCGTTTCGAACCTAGATCAACTGCTTCAAGAAGATCATCGGCGCGCTCACGATTGCCAAATAAGTTGCAGTAGTGCTCGAGCACTTCGCCGACACGACCACTTGGGTAGACGCCACCATCTTGCAGCATCACTCCAATACGCGAATTCATTTCAAGTCGATTGTTTTGCGGGTCAAGACCGAGCACCGACACAGTGCCGCTAGTGGCTCGGCGAACCCCACTGCAGACTTCCATTGCGGTGGTTTTACCTGCTCCATTCGGGCCAATTACTGCAGTTACTGAACCAGCCTCAGCATCAAAAGAAATGTCAGCCACTGCGTGAATTTCTGCGTAGTCAACAACAAGGTTGCGAACGCTTAGCGCGACAGTGTTCGGCTCGGTGCTCGCATTCATCACCTTTAGAGTACGCAATTCGCAGGGCTACTAAGACATCTGACGGCTAATCTAACTGTGTGATTGATATCCGTTTACTTCGCTCAGAGCCTGAGTTGGTCAAAGCGGCGATGGCTCGTCGTATGAAACCAGCATTGTTAGGTGAACTTGAACATGCCGAGTCACTTGACGCGCGGTTGCGTGAAATCACCACTGAGCGCGACTCAATTCGTGCACAGGTGAATGGATTATCAAAAGATGTAGCGACGATGCGTCGCACAAAAGATGACTCAGGTGCCGAAGCGTTGATGGCCAAGAGTCGTTCGCTCGGTGAAACAGAGAAGAAATTAGCCAGCGAATATGACGAAGCAAGTTCTGCGTTGCGCGAAGTGCTGTTGCTAATTCCGAATCTTCCACACCCGCAAGTTAGTGATGGCAATAACGACAAAGACAACAAAGTTGTCAAGGGCCCGTTGCAGATGCCAAAAGAATTCGCCAAGCATCAACGTGTTCCTCACTGGGAGACAGGCACTGCGCTCGGCATTCTCGACAACGAGCGCGCAACAAAAATCAGTGGTTCGATGTTCACAATGCAACGCGGTCTGGGGGCAACGATGGCTCGAGCATTGTGTCAACTCGCACTAGATCGAAATGCTGACGCATTCGAAGAGATTCGTCCGCCAAGTTTGGTTTTGACCAGCACACTGACAGCCACGGGTCAGTTGCCAAAGTTTGCTGATGATGCTTTTGCTATCGAGCGCGATGATCTTTGGTGCATTCCAACTGCAGAAGTGCCGCTCACAAGTTTGCATGCATCCGAAACACTTAATGCCCAAGATCTGCCGCTTCGATACATGGCACACACCTCGTGTTTTCGCCGTGAGGCGGGTTCGGCAGGTCGCGACACGCGAGGAATGCTGCGCACCCACGAGTTTGACAAAGTAGAAATTCTTGCTGTTACTACGGCGCAACAAGCACCAGAGATGCTGATTGAACTCACGAATCGCGTTGAAGCGACGATCGCTGCACTTGGTTTGCCATACCGAGTACTTGAGATTTGTACCGGAGATCTTGGCCAGTCGCATCATCGCAGTTTTGATATCGAGGTTTATGCCCCAGGTTGCGACCAATGGCTAGAAGTAAGTTCGATTAGTTGGTTCAGTGACTATCAAGCACGTCGCGCCGATATTCGCTGCAAACATGCTGGCGCCAAGGGAAGCGAAATCGCTCATACTTTAAATGCATCAGCATTGGCTGTGCCGCGTGTGTGGGCTGCAATTCTTGAAAACTTTCGTCAACCAGATGGCTCGGTTGTGATTCCTGAAGTGCTTCAACCATATATGCGTGGTGCCAAAGTTATTTCAGCAAAATCATGAGTCTGCGTGATCGACGTGTGCAATATGAAACTGCTGGTTTAGATCGAATTGATCTGAATTTAGATCCAATAGTGCAATGGAATCTTTGGTATGAAGAGGCCGCAAGTGCTGGAGTCGCCGAACCAAACGCAATGACCGTGTCGACAATCGATAAAGATTCAGCACCAGATTCACGTATAGTTCTGGCGCGCAGCGTCGACACTGATGGTTTCGTGTTTTATACAAATTATGACAGTGCAAAAAGTTTGCAACTACTCGCCAGTCCAGTTGCCAGCGCGGTTTTTGCATGGCTTGACTTGCACCGACAAGTTCGCGTGCGGGGCACCGTGCACCAAGTTTCGGCGCAACAAAGTGATGACTATTTTGCTTCTCGTCCGCGCGAATCTCAACTCGGGGCGTGGGCTTCTCCGCAATCGCGAGTAATACCGGACCGTAATTTTATTGAAGCACGATTGGTTGAAGCCCGCGAAAAATTTGCCGATCGTGCAGTTACACGGCCAGATACTTGGGGCGGTTGGTGTATCGTGCCCGTCTCAGTTGAGTTTTGGCAAGGTCGACCAAGTCGTTTACACGACCGCTTTGTTTACTCGCGCGAGA
Source organism: Actinomycetes bacterium (assembly GCA_014190295.1). GTDB lineage: Bacteria > Actinomycetota > Acidimicrobiia > Acidimicrobiales > Ilumatobacteraceae > BACL27. The sequence continues at coordinate 27,394 of BJGF01000008.1, forward strand.
AAAATAATTCACAGTGGAAGATTGAGCGTCTGGCGCCTTAATTATTTTTGATTTTGCCAGGTTGTTGCACTTGATGCGAGTGCCGTTATCAAAGACTCTGTGTGGGGGGTTAAGCCGTCACCAACCCAGTCTTTCCAGAATCTACCGACGCCGCGCACTCTCGGTGGAAGTTCAATTTGTACGCCACCCAAGCGTGGAAGATTTACAGGGTTATCATCGTGCAGACCGCGTAGGTCGCTCGGGATTGTCTCTAGATCATCACAAATCTCGTACATCGGCAGATGCTGCCTTAGGTGCGTGCTTAAATGCCCGGCCAAATTTCGGTTCCGGCCACCTAAAAGTAGCGAAGTAAAAAACCCATCCCGACCAAATCCATGAATCGTCACGACAATGTCTACGTGATTGATGAAGCTTTGCAGCGAAGTCGAAAAGTTTGGTGAAATTTCGTGTGATGGCACATGCCATTTCAAACCACGTGGCTGATGCACTCCATAATAAGAAGAATTTGACTTAGCAGCGGCTTGTTGAGCGATGACATCGGTCAGGTGCTCTAATCCGCCGCCGTGATATGCCATAAAGCCAAATTTGCTGCGCAACTCCAAGACTTCTTTGACTTCTGGGTGTGCCAGAAGTTTGGCGAACATCATTTTGTCGCCGCAATTTTTGTTCGCCGACCAAATAAAACCCCGACAGCAACCAACAGCGACAACACAATTGCCAGTCGCAAAGCACCCTGATTCTGCAAAAATGATGCAACTTTTGTTTGGTACCGCTCAATTTTCGAGACAAATCCCGCTGAAGAACTTTCATTGATGGCGGCGTACCAGTACCAAATTAAATAAATACCAGTCAGCATCACAAAGACCGCACCGAGGCGCTCAATGATGGACAGTCGATTTTTTATTAATCCGACTAATCCAGTTTTGGCAAAAGCCAAACTCACGGTCAGTGCTGTAACTAACAGCGACATGCCAAGGCCATAAAGCAGAATGCTGATTACACCAGAGATAAAACCATGCAGCGCAATTGAGCCGAATACAGCAGTTGTTAAAAATCCGATCGTGCACCCAATTGATGCGACTGCATAGGCGACGCCGTAAATCGCCATCGCTCGGAAAGTTTTTGTTTGTACGCCGCCAATTTGTGGCAATGCAAATTTTGGGGTCCAACCGGTGATCATGCGCGCACCGACCATGAACAATCCAACGCCAATTAAAAACGACGCATATTTTGCGTTGAGTTCTATCCACTGAGTAAATAGCCGTGAGATTATTCCAATCACAAAAAACACAGCAATGAACCCGATCGAAACCCCAGAACTAACAATCAGTGCTCGACGGACTCTTTGGTTTGCCGATGTCCCGGTTTCTTCAGGCGTGCCAAGAAAAAATAAAAGATAAGTCGGCAACAACACAAAACCACACGGGTTCACGGCCGCCAGCACCCCCAAAACAAATGAGTAGGCAAAGTTGCCTTGTAGTGCGATGATCATCCCAACAACTCTGTCACGAGTGCCGTGAGTTTGTCTGTACTCAGTTCGCCAGCGATTTGGGCAACTATCAGTCCTTGCGCGTTGACCGCCAAAGTCACAGGGGCAGTGCTGATGCCACTTGAACTAATAAAAGCGCCATTTAAATCTAGAAATATTTCGAAGTTAACCCCATATTTAGTAGCAAAATCTTTTGCTACTTTGGCCGAGTCTTTAATATTGACGCCTATAAAACGTACTTTGTCGCCGTATTGTTCGGCGGCGCTGGCCAAAACCGGAAGTTCTCGGCGGCATGGCTCACATGTTGAATACCAAATATTGATGATCGTTGGCGCACCGAGAAATGAATCCGTTGAGGCAGTCGTGCCATCAACATTCGTCAACTCGACTTTTGCCAACTGTAAACCCGTGTTGTCTTTGTTGGTCGCTATTTCGTTACTTAAAGCGGCACTGTCATTGGTCAAGTTATATGTCTGTGTGGCATCACGGTTGAGCCATCGCCCAAGAATCAACGCAGAAATCAAGATAAATGCGACACTGGCGATTCTTATTAACAAACGAGTTCTGGCAGGCACGAGAGCAGGCTAGCGACTGCTTTCGAACCCACCAGAAGACGCATTTAATCGCGCAGTTAAGCAACCCAGTGCTCGGGGAGAGGCACTTCTTGGATTGTTAACACCGCACAAGGCTTCGTAACCGGACGACCCCGTGGTCGTTTTGTTGAACGAATTCGCCCGTCTTCGATTAGCTCGCCGCCCCACACACCCCACGGTTCACTGCGAGATAATGCGCCAGCAAGACAATCAGCCTTGCTCGTGCACTTGGCACAAATCGCCTTGGCTCGCGCCATGTCAACGAACTCTTCTGAGAAGAACAAGTATGACAATGTTCCGTTGCCGTCGTTGCATCGCATCGCTGACAGTATGAATTGTGGATTGTCGTCAATTGCGAATTTAAAGTTTTCGCCAATTTCATTTTCGGCGAATCGTGTTTCTAACATTGTCATATCATTTCCTTTCGTTTGTTGTTGGTTATTTATTTTTAGCTAAGTAGCTTCACCCCGGAAAAACAAAAAGACCGCCGGGTTTTCACCCGACGGTCTCGTGGATTTCTCCGACGTGAAATCTTTTACGTCAGATGCATCCCGAGGTGTCGGGTTGGCTGTTTGGTTGAATAATCAACGAAACTTTTCGCCGCGTTAAACCAGCGAGATTTGCTGGCTGTACGCACGAATTTAATCGTGCGCACATTAAACGAACGCGTATTAATCGCGCGTGCGTCGGCTGTTGCCAATGGATGAAAAACTGATAAGAACATGAACCATCAAGGCAACCATGTTTGACCGCCATTTCCAAGCGATTTAATTTTGATCTGTTGTATCCCCATCAGACCCAATACTGGATAGGGTTTCAGCATGTCAGACACAGGGCGGTCAACTGGCCTGCCAAGCCCCGTTCCGCAATCGGGACGAATGTTTTCAACCAGTCGCAAAGTGCGTCTTGGGGACGTCACACCCAAGGGTCGACTGAGACTTGATGCCGCGGCACGATATTTACAAGACATTGCCACAGATGATTCTTTAGATGGCAACTACAGCGAACCCCATTCATGGGTTGTGCGGCGCACCGAAATGTGGGTGACTACGTTTCCTAAATATTTAGACGAGATCGCTTTAACCACTTGGTGTGGGGCACTCGGGTCGCACTGGGCAGAGCGTCGCACGCAAATCAGATGCGGCGAAACTGTCGCTATTGAAACAGCAGCACTGTGGGTACGAGTTGATTTTAAAACTATGAAGCCTGTTGCGTTGGCAAAAGACCTTGTCGAACTTCTTTCCTCGGCCACGAATGGCCGAAAAATTTCATCGCGCCTAGAAATCGGCAAAAATCTTCCAAATTTAAATACCAACGATGCAATCGTCAAAGATTGGCCGATTCGGTTTAGTGACATGGATGCAGTTGGCCATCTAAATAATGCCGCTTATTGGGAAGTCCTTGAAGAATATCTCGGCGCAAACTCTGGCAAGCGCGCACCTTTGCATGCAACTATCGAACATCACGGTGCAGTTGACCCAGGTGACAAAGTGCGAATCGTCACGCAAAACTTAGATGGTCGAGTTATTTTGCGACATGTTCTGCAAGACGACGAAGTCGCAGCAGTGACCCAACTTATTTTGGGGTAGGTAGATTTTCTTTAAAAACTTGTTCGCGATAAAACTTTAATTCACGAATGCTTTCACGCACATCGTCTAGCGCCCGATGTGCCCCAGATTTAGTTGGTCGAGTAATTTCGAGTCCCGGGTACCAACGCTTGACAAGTTCTTTGATCGTCGAAACGTCGACACTTCGATAATGCAAATGATTTTCGATATCCGGAAAATATTTTGCCAGAAATCTACGATCCGTGCCAATTGAATTGCCGCACAGCGGAATTGTCCTTGGCTCAGGAATATGTTGTTTAATAAATTCGAGTGTTTGTAAACCTGCTTGTTCAAGAGTCACGGTTGATGCGCGAATTGCAGTCAGCAAACCAGAAGTCGTGTGCATCTCAACGACAAATGGGTCCATCGCAGCGAGCAAAGCCTCGGGTTGACTGATAACTAGATCCGGTCCTTCGGCGATGATATTTAGTTCATCATCCGTGATCAAAGTGGCGATTTCGACGATCACCTCGGTGGCTGGGTCGAGGCCGGTCATCTCGAGATCCATCCACACAAGCACGCCAAGCAATCTATTAGTTTCTGCGTCACACAGCACTTTTGGGCAGGCATCGTTGGGCTCTATCGTCTTAGGTGTGGCAAATAAAGAGTTGAACAACGAAGATGGCAGCCAAATTATCGTTCCTCTCCAGCGTCTTGATTTAGCGCTACCGTTGCCCGCACCGGCCCACGCTGGAGACGCCGGCATCGATCTTTATGCACGCGTAGACGCAGTGTTGCCCGCTCGTGGTGGGCGATTACTCGTACCAACCGGGGTTGCAGTGGCGATTCCTGTTGGGTTTTTTGGACAAGTAGTTCCGCGCAGTGGACTCGCATTAAAACACGGTGTCACACTTGTCAACACACCTGGAATCATCGACAGTGGTTATCGTGGCGAACTTCAGGTGATCATGATCAATACTGATCCAAATACCGATTACCAAATTTCGCGCGGTGATCGAATCGCGCAGTTAATAATTCAAGAACTTGTGACAACTGCATGGAAGGTGGTCGAAGAACTTGAAGGCCACGATCGTGGTGGCGGATTCGGCCATTCGGGTCGTTGACCGAGTCTTACTTACTCGGTCCGCGTTGCGACAAAATATCTCGCTGATATAAATCTTCAATTTGTGATTCTGATAATCCAAGTAGTTCGCTAAAAACTTCTGCGTTGTCTTCGCCGCGATATTTAGCCACACCGCGAGTTGAAGTATCCGAGCCGGAAAAAATCCATGGCGAGTTCGGCAGTTGCACTTTGCCTGTTCCTCGGTCGCTGATTTCAACGAACGCATTTCGTTCTTTTGCCCAGTCGGTTTGTGCAACTTCGCTGACGCTACGAAGTCGTCCCATTGCTAATTTGTGTTTTGCCAGTCGTGTTTCAAGTTCGTCGACCGTCGGCACGGTTGATGCCCAAAGTTTTATTATTTCCATCAACTGTTTAAAATTCGCAAGTCGTGTCTCGACGGTTTTAAATCTTGAATCTTCAAGCAATTCTGGCGCTTGCATTGCGGCAACGAAGTAGTCGAAAGTTCCACGCTCTGCAGGGTGGCCACTGACTACGGCGGTCACTCCATCTTTGGTTGTCAGCACCGGATAATCTTGCGGTTGAAACGAACGAATTGCATCTGGCGAAACAGGTTGATCCCAAAGCGCGTCGTGCGCATGTTCGTTGACATACAACAGTGTTTGCGCCATTGACAGATCTATATATTGCCCAACACCTGTCTGCTCGCGTTGATAGAGCGCCGCCAAAATTGCCGCCGCACATTCAACAGCCGTATAAACATCGCCGTGGCTAAATGGGTCGTTGGCATATTCGCCGCCGCGGGCGTCACCTTGGTGTTTGGTCAATCCCATTTCGGCATTTACAACTGGCGCATACGCTCGACGGTCTGTCCATGGGCCAGTGTTGCCATAGCCGGTTATTGATGCATAAATAATTTTTGGATTCACGGTGCGAAGTGTTGTTTGGTCCAGCCCCATGCGTTTCATCACTCCGGGGCGAAAGTTTTCGATTATCACGTCGCATTTTTCTACGAGTTTTATAACTAGTGCGACTGCTTCAGGGTTGCTGAGATCCAATGAAATATTGCGTTTGCCGACATTTTGTTGAATGAAATAAGTTGCATTTGAATTTACTCGTGGACTTGAAAATCTCGTTAAGTCTCCACTTGGTTGTTCGACTTTTATGACGTCGGCGCCAAGATCGCAAAGCATTCGGGTCGCATGTGGCCCGGACAACACTCGAGTGAAGTCAAGTACGCGGACCCCATCTAGTGGGCGCATCGTAATTAGTTCAGCGTCACGCCGAGTGTGCGTAAAGCCAGAGATGAGTAAAGCGCAACACCATGAGCCATTGCCGCTTCATCAAACATCACACGGTTCGAATGGTTTGGTGCGGCAGTTGCAGGGTTCACGCCCTCTGGTGTGCCACCGAGAAACACCATTGCGCCAGGAATTTGATTGAGAACATAACTGAAGTCTTCGGCGCCCATGACTGGCGAAGGCATATGCACGGCTTTACCTTCGCCCAAAAGCGATTCAGCAACATCTAATGCAAAGTCGACGCTCGGTGCGTCGTTGACGGTAACCGGGTAGCCAAGTTTGATTTCAACTGATGCCTGCATCTCGTATGTCGCGGCGATGCCCTCGGCAACTCGACGAATTGAATCATGAACTTTGTTCCGAGTTTTTTCACTGACTGCACGAATTGTTCCTTCAATTTTCGCCGTCTCAGGAATCACGTTAGTTGTCGTGCCAGCAATCAACTTCGTA
>BJGF01000009.1 GCA_014190295.1 Actinomycetes bacterium
TTGTGTTTTTTTGTTCATGGTGTCACCTTAGATTTTTTGGGTTAAGTCTCATCGCGTGAAAAATTCGCGTCGTGTCTCTGCGCGTTGCACAACCTATTTCAATGAGATTGCCGTTTGAGTCGGCGCCGATAAGTAGCCAGCCATCCTCAACTTTGCTTGACTGAAACGCATTTCTGTATGCATGGAGCATGTCTTCTGGCGCAATCCCATGTTTATGGGCACTAGCAAGGATTACTACTTTCACTATAGCAACTTGAGTTGTTCATAGATTTCATGATTGTCGTGCTCAGCCATTCAGACTGATGTGTGCCGCCTAGTGGAGATCGGCGCAGATCATGTTTTATTCGTCTTTGTGTGAGTCAGACCATTTCTTGTAGAACTTGCGAAAGGTTTTTAGTTCGCGCATATAAGCATCGCGATGTTTGCCGAAGTCTGGATCAAGTGAAAGCAACGACAACAACTCATCGCCTTTTTCGATCAACGTGCGCCCGCTGGTGATCAGCCACTCAGAAATATTGCCGTGCGCCACACCCTCGTTTAGTTCGATCTCTGCCATGTCGCGCCGATGCTGATTAATCTCGCGCTCAAGCGCGGCGATCTCACCCTGCAATGTGCGTGGTTTGTTGAGAGCCATCTAGCGAGATTACCGATTGGGTGACGCAGTGTCAGGGTTGCTCAAGTATCGTGGTAACCCATGGCTCGCGAAAAGATTTACACCCGAGCAGGCGACGACGGCACGACAGGTTTGTTTTATGGCGGGCGAGTCGGCAAAGACTCTGCGTTGCCGCGGGCTTATGGCGCAGTTGACGAAGCGCAAGCAATTCTTGGACTCGCTCGCGCTGAGGCGGGCAAAGGTTCTGAACTCGACGACATGCTCGTGCACATCATGCGCGACCTGTGGGTTCTGATGGCCGAACTTGCAACGCTTCCTGAAAACCGTCACAAATTGACAGCCGGCAAATCGCAGGTCACAAGCGAGATGGTTGTAAAGCTTGAACACATGATCGACTCACTTGACGAAAAATTTACTCCGCCTACCGAGTTCGTCGTGCCTGGAGAAAACAAAGTCGCTGCTTTACTCGACGTCGGGCGAACCGTAGTTCGTCGGGCCGAGCGACATTCTTTGGCTGCGGCCCCCGCGCCTTCGCAGGCCTGCCCATATCTCAATCGGTTATCCGATTTATTGTGGACACTTGCGAGATGGCAAGAAGGCAAGTCGCTAGCCGTCAAGAGTATTGACTAAAAACTTATACGTAATATATAGATATCTAAATTCATACAAACAGGAGACAAAATGAAAACCAATCAACTGACTATAAACGTTGCCCGAACTGCTGCAGAAAATGTTGATGCACACGCAATACCAGTTGCCAGCGATGGACCGTTGTCTGCAGACATAACTTTTACCCGTGCACAGTTGACTGCACTTGGCTTCAACTCTGCCGTTGGTCAAACGCTTGTCTTGCCGAATGGAAAGTCTAAGTATTTGATCGTGGTTGGTATTGGTGAAGCCGCAAAAGCAAATGCTGATGTGTTGCGCACCTCGGCGGCGGCTCTTGCACGTGCTGCCAGCAAAATGAGTTCGGTTGCGACAACTTTGGCCAATGTTGGTCGCGGTGACCGTGCAGAAATCGCTCAAGCGGTTACTGAGGGTTTGATTTTGGCGACACATCGTTACGACGCATTGCGTGGCGAGAAAAAGTTGTCGGCGAAACTTAAGTCGGTCACACTCGTGACACTTGCGTCGATCCAAGCCGCCGTTGTTAGAGGTGCACAACGTGGCGAAGTGATTGCAGATGCAGTTTGTTTAGCGCGTGATTTGGCAAATATGCCACCAGCACACCTGACCGCAAAGATGATCGCCGAGCGTGCACAAAAAATCGGAGCAGAAACTGGCGTGAAGGTTGAAGTTTTCAACAAAGATCAACTTTTGGCGATGGGTTGCGGAGGAATGATCGGCGTGAACCGTGGCAGCGTGAACCCTCCGCGCATGGTGAAGATTTCGTATCGTCCGAGCGCTTCACGCGGGGCGGCAAAATCATCCGCGAAAAAAACAGCGACAAAAATAAAGGCTCCGCACTTAATTTTGGTGGGTAAAGGCGTGATGTATGACTCGGGTGGTATCAGCCTCAAGCCTTCAGACGCTGGGCACGCGATGATGAAAGCCGATATGAGTGGCGCCGCTGCGGTGTTGGCGACGATGAGCACACTCAAAGCACTTGGTTGCAAAAATCAAGTGACTGCATACATGATGTGCACAGATAACTTGCCTTCAGGTAGTGCGATGGCGATGGGCGATGTGTTGACGATGCGCAACGGCAAGACAGTTGAGATTCATAACACCGATGCCGAAGGTCGTTTGGTTTTGGCCGATGGTCTTTCGTTGGCTGCCGAACTTAAACCTGACGCGATTGTTGATATTGCAACATTGACTGGCGCATGTGCTCGCGCACTCGGGCCACAAATGTCGGGTGTGATGGGCAACAATCAGAGATTCGTTGATCAAGTTGTTAACGCTGCGAAGTCGACCGATGAACAAATTTGGCAGTTGCCGCTTGAGCGCAAGTATCGACCGATGCTTGATTCATATTGTGCCGATATGCGCAATATTGGTGGATCAGAGGCGGGCGCAATTACCGCTGCGCTGTTCTTGGATGAGTTCACTTCGGGCTTGCCATGGGCGCACATCGACATCGCCGGCCCAATGTGGGCTGACGGCGATTCTGGTTGGTTACAACGCGGCGCGACCGCATACGGCACACGACTTCTAGTTAATTTGGCGGAAAACTTTAAACGCCGCTAAAGTTTTACTGACGAATAGATTGCAGGGGCATTTATGTTACGTAAAGTTGCGGTTGTCTTATCAATCACATTGGGCTTTGGGATACTCAGTTCGATCAATGTTGCGAGCGCGGTTGTAGTTGATCCGTCTACTAAGTCATGTCTTGATAAAACAGTCGGGGCAAAAGCAGCGAACAAAATTGTTTCGGCCAAAAAACTAACGAAGGCCCAGACTGCCCAAGTCGCTAAGTGCAAGTCATCATCAAGTTCTACTGGTTCTACTGGTTCTACTGGTTCAACAAGCAGCACGACCGCGGGCATGGTTGCCCTCAACTATGTGTTGCTCTCGACAGTCATCTCGCAGCAAAGTGGCCTTGGTAATATTTCCGACCCTGCGTTATTGCAAGTTGGCAACAAACTGCGAATGTTCTTTAAGAACGGCAATGAATCTCAAATTGGTCTGTCTGGGTTTGATAACAAAATTCATTCTTATGTTTCAAGCGATAATGGAAAGACATGGGCGCTTGAGTCCGGAGTCAAGATTGATGCGGGTTCACCTGTTTCGGTACAGGCTGCATCAACAGGAGGTTATGAGGCGTGGGGTTGGGTGCTGAGTCCTAACGGGGACAAGATGACTAAGTTCACTTCGTCAGATGGTGAAACATTTACTGCGGGGTCGGGCCTTATCCCAGTGCTGAATTCATGCAAGAACGTCAACGGTGTTTCTACAACTAAATTTGGTGATTTTCAAGTAATCAAATTACTTAATGGCACATTCCTCGCCTTTGCGCAGAACTCAAATGAGACTCCACCGTACATGCGACATGCTTGTGGATTTACTTCTCCAGACGGGATTACCTGGACACTTGATGCGGCGAAGACAGTTGCACTGCAATACGACATTCAAACAAATCCAGAGACATATCGAAATGCATCTGGTGTCATAGAGCAGATTTTTCCGGTTTTCAGATTGGATCCATCAACAAATTTGGCGACCGGTTTGCAGTTTCGTACATCAACAAATGAAGGTTTGTCGTGGTCTGACTTCAGTGAGTTGAGTTTTTTTGCTGCCGACCCTGATCGACTTGATCTTTCGAATGGAGACTCGTTATTGGCTTTTGGTGGATTCGACCACGGGCAAGGAGGACTCTTGGCGGTCGCGAAAAAGTCGGCGACTAATTACAAGGCGAGCCGCACAGAAAACTTTTTTGAGTGGATTACATGGACAATAAGTGGTGCGTCGCAGAGCGATATTAAAATCAAAAATTTATGTACGAATAAAGATTTAACTTCTTCTGTCAAGTTTGCAACTAGCGGATCAAATATTTCAGTTACTTACACCGCGCCCGCGGGCGGGAAAGGCAACTCGTGTGTCTATGCACTGATCGGCGCCGAGCAAGCCATTAAATAAAACGTCGCGAATTATGGTGCGACAGTTGTTGCAGGAATTGTTGTCGTTTCACTTGGCAAAGTAGTTGTTGCTGGCGGCACGGTTGTGGCAACAGTTGTAGTTGTTGTAGTAGTTGGCGTTGTGGTGATGATGTATCGGTCGTACAAACTTTTCGCAAGTGACCGATACAAATCTGCCCTTATCCCATAACCAGTTCGAGTCAAATGAACCTTGTCAAACGCCATCCATTTGGGGTTTTTGGCGATCGTGGTGTACCAGTCTTCAATTATTAAATTTGGGTACTCAGGTGCAAGACGGGCGAGCACATCATTGAATAACACGCTACGTTTCGCTATTGCTGGTGTGTCGCGACGGTTGACAGTTAGCCAAGTAATTGGCACATTGCCGATTGTTTTTAGCAAGTCACGAATCACGGTCTCATAAGACGACTCTTTGGTTTCGATCGCGACATCGTTGCTGCCGAGCGCAACAATCACTGCATCGGCTTTTAGACCACTTGCGGCAAGTTTGAGAAAACTTTTGACACCTGACATTCGTGTTGACAAATTAGGTGTCGGAAAAGCAACTCGTCGCGAATACTGTCCATCGATCACGACCGTCTTCCACTGAGCATCACTAGCGATCAAGCTCTGTGCTTTTGCGAAATATTCGGTGCCCCAAGTGATGCTGTCACCAAGAACCAAAATTGACGGACCTGCATTTGGCTTAAACGGTGTACTGCTGCCGTATCCAACCGAAACAACAAGCGCAAGTGTGACGAGCAGTAATTTTCGGATAAGAGATTTATTATTTTGAGTTTGACGCATCAGTAAGTTGGGTCTCCCCAGATTCGAAACAGCAGCGAAGGTGCGGCTAGTTCTAATATTTCGTTTCGACGAAGGACGCAAGCTTGTCCTTGGTGCAGTGAGCCTGCGTTGCCGTGAGCGCATAAATATATTTCTACTTCGTGTTCGGCAGTTACAGACATGGCTTTTTTCACGTTGATTCTTTGCACACTAAATGGCGCACTCGGTATCTCGTAGATCGCAGCGTCGCCCGAAGTTGTAGGTGGCGTCACTGATCTTGGTGATTCTGCCTTGAAAATTGCAGTAGCAAAAAACTCGTCCATGTCGATGTGCTTTTTGGTGAATGCGGCGCGCATCACGTTGTCACTACTTGGCATTACCTCAACAGCAACGCCACTCAAATACGAATGCACGTTGCCGGGCTCAAGAAAAACGGCTTCACCTGGTTGCAACACAACATGATTCATCAACAAGGCAACGAGAATGCCGCCAGAGTCTGGATACAAACTCGCCAGCAACTGCAGGTGTCTCGGCAGATTTGGCGGTGTTTTGTGTGACTTTTGATCGAGTGCCCACCGAATGGTCTTTTCTAATCCGCCAAGTTTTAAATGTCGGGCCAATTCGAGCCAGCCGTTTTGCTCGGCACGATCAAGAGACTCGGTTATGGTTGCAAATCCGCACAGCATTTCGAAATCTGAAAGTGCGCACAACAACTCTGGTTTGGCAGTTTGATCTCGATATACGCGATTGGCCGCAGTGCGATCGATGCCGAGACTATTCTCGCGAGCAAAACCTGCGAGAGCCTGCGAAGTTGTCGGATGCGTTTGTAGCGATAGTGGTTTGGCTACGGCAATTAACTTGACAAGAAACGAAAGTTCACCCACAACATTTTTTAAAGGGGATATACCGTTGCCGGTTTGCAGAGTGGCTTGGCCGTCTGGGTGTGTGCCGAACCAAAGTTCGGCCCACGGTTTTGCATCGCGTGGCAGACCGAGTAGATCTGGCAACGCAGTGAAATCTCCCCAGTCGTAGTTCTTTATTGCCGGGTTAAGAATCGCAGTCATTTTCTAAGCACGCTGCTTTATTTTATCGGCATTGCAACAATGTGCTTGGCTGCATCTTTGATTGCAATTTCACTTGAAGTTCCGGCGCGGCGATTGCGAACTTCAACAACTCCCGTTGCAACGCCACGACCAGCGATGACGATGCGTGGCGTGCCGATCAGTTCGGCATCTTTGAATTTGACGCCTGGTGAAACACCTTTGCGATCGTCAAGCAACACGGTCATATTTTGGGTATGCAAAGCAGTTGCCAGTTCTTCGGCAACAGTCGAAGTTTCATCACCAGGTTTGCCTGCGACAACGATATGTACATCGGTTGGCGCAACTGCTGAGGGCCATTTCAAACCAATTTCGTCGTGATTTGCTTCGGCAATTGCGGCAACAGCACGTGAAACTCCGATGCCGTACGAACCCATTGTCACAACTTGCGATTTGCCGTTTTGGTCGAGCACGGTGAGCCCGAGTGCCTCGGCATATTTGCGACCGAGTTGAAACACATGGCCGATTTCAATGCCACGACGAATTTGTAAATCTGCGCCACACTTCGGACATGCATCGCCATCGCGAACATCGGCGGCGTCAACTATGCCATCGCCCATAAAATCTCGGCCGCATACTAGACCTGCAACGTGACGACCTGGTGCGTTAGCGCCGGTGATCCAAGCGCTACCGATGGCGATACTGCGATCAACCAAATATTTTATTCCACTTAAATTTTTTAATCCGAGCGACTGGGGCCCGATATAGCCTTTGACGAGATTTTTGTTGGCAGCAAAATCGGCTTCTGTGAACTCGACTATCTCGGCTGGCGAGACTTGTGCTTCAAGTCGCTTCATGTCTACATCGCGGTCGCCAGGCACACCAACTGCCAACGGTTCGATTCGCCCATCTGGGTATTTGAGATTGACGACAACATTTTTGAGCGTGTCGGCGGCAATCCACTGACGATCGGCACGCTTTAAATCAGAACGTGTGTTAAATAAATCAACCAAAGTTGCAATTGTCGGAGTCGCTGGTGTGTCGTGCACGACTGCCAAACTCAGATTAGCGAAATTGATCTTGGCGGGTTCACCGACACGCACCGCTTCGGTGTTTGCCGAATAAGAACAGCTGTTACAACTTACAAATGTGTCTTCGCCCGAGTCACATGGAAACAAAAACTCTTCGGAAGCCGAACCACCCATTGCCCCAGACATCGCCGAGACGACTGCATATGGCAAACCCAAGCGATCGAATGTTCGCAAATATGCCGCACGGTGCGCGTCGTAACTGTGTTGCAGACCTGCATCGTCAATGTCGAAACTGTAAGAGTCTTTCATCAAGAATTCGCGGCCACGCAATAGACCAGCACGCGGGCGTGCCTCGTCGCGAAACTTAGTTTGAATTTGATACAGCCACAACGGTAGATCTTTGTAACTGCTGTAGAGATCTTTCACTAATAGTGTGAACATTTCTTCGTGAGTTGGTCCGAGCAAGAAATCAACACCGCGTCGATCTTGCAAGCGAAATAAATTCGGACCGTAATCTGTCCACCGACCGGTCGTCTCATACGGTTCGCGAGGCAACATTGCAGGAAAGTGCACTTCTTGTGCGCCGATTGCATCCATTTCTTCTCGGACAATATTTTCGACTCGCTTCAGAGTTCGCAAACCGAGTGGCAACCATGTATATCCACCTGGGGCGGCACGGCGGATGTATCCAGCCCGAACCAATAGCCGATGGCTTGGCACTTCTGCGTCGACTGGGTCGTCGCGCAATGTCCGCAAAAACATTGTTGACATCCGCAAAATCACGAGCCCTCACTTGGCGGCGCGAGCATTAGCGCCATCTAAAACTTTAGTTCCGCGCCCCTATACTTAAGGCGACCTAAAAGTTCATTGAACCGAAGGCGTGGGTTTAGGCCCACGCCTTTTGTTCTCTATCGGGTGCCTTTTTAGAGGATAAAAAAGGTTATTTGATAGTTATTTAACCGCGATATTACGAGAAAGGAGAGATTTCTAATGACGCAGAATATAAGGGAGAGCGCAGTAGTAACGCGTATCAGCGAACTCGTCGCACCGATCGTTAGTGATCTCGGTCTTGACCTCTACGACCTCGAATTCGTTAGCGGAGTAGTGCGCGTCGCCGTCGACACAAAACCTGGCATACTCGGCGAAAACGGCCAACCGGCTGGAGTCGACCTAGAAAAGATTGGTCTGTTGACTCGTTTGATTTCACGCGAATTTGATCACAGCGAGCCGGTTCCCGGTCGCTACACATTAGAAGTAACAAGCCCTGGTCTCGAACGCAATTTGCGTCTGCCACGACATTACATTCGCGAAGTTAACAAAATTATTAATGTGCGTTTAACTGCCCCACTTGAAACTGGTGGCGAGCGACGCGTGCAAGGTTTGCTGATTAGTGCCGATGATCGAGAAATAACGGTGCGTAACTCAAGTGATGTCGAAATCAAAATCGGTTACGCGATGATCGACCGTGCACGAACAGTTTTCGAATGGAAGACAACTTCAAAAGAAGAAGCACGTCATCACTCCAAAAAGAAAATTGAGAAAACTGAAACTTCAACAACTAGTTCAAATAACAGAGAGGCCAAGGCATCATGAGCAACATGGACATGGCAGAAGCACTAAGAATGCTTGCAGCAGACAGAGGATTAACTCTTGATGCACTTTTGCAAGTACTTGTCGAAGCATTAGCAACGGCATACAAAAAGCGTCCTGGTTCGGCAGACGAAGTGATCGTCGGCGTAAACCCAGACAATATGGACATTACATTTACCGCATACGACGTAAATGATGATGGTGAATGGATCAACGAGCGCGACGACACGCCAAAGAAAGAAGAACTTGGTCGAATCGCTGCGGTGACCTTCCGTCAAGTGATGAGTCAGCGAATTCGCGAAGTAGAGCGCGAGCGCAAATTCGAAGAATATGCAAACCGCGAAGGCGACATCGTCTCAGGAACGGTTCAAAAAACCGACACCCGATATACGTTGCTCGACTTGGGTCGTGTCGAAGCACTCTTGCCACAAGCAGAACAAGTGCTCGGCGAAACTCGCGAACCAAATGCGCGTCTCAAGGCATACATCGTTGAAGTGCGTCGCACACCAAAGGGCCCGCAGATTGTCGTCAGTCGAACGCACCCTGGTTTGATTATGCGATTGTTCGAAATGGAAGTTCCAGAAATCGCTGACCGCATTGTTGAGATTAAGTCGTGTGCCCGTGAACCAGGTCAACGCACGAAAATTGCTGTGTGGTCGAACGATAAAGCAATTGACCCAGTCGGTGCTTGCGTTGGTGCTCGTGGTGGGCGAGTGCGAATGGTTGTCAACGAACTTCGTGGAGAAAAAGTTGACATAATTCCTTTCAGCGAAGATAAACGTGATTTCATTGCTAAAGCGATGTCCCCTGCAAAAGTTACAGAAGTGCGCTTGAGCCAAGACGGCACACAAGCCGACGTGATCGTGCCCGATTTTCAATTGTCTCTAGCGATTGGCAAGATGGGCGTTAACGCAACACTTGCTGCACGACTTACTGGTGTGCGTATTGACATTAAGAGTGAGACTGAAGCCGCCGCCGAAGGCAACGGTGTTGTTCGTCGACCTGTTGAAGCAGCTGCAGAGTCTGCATATGCCGAAGGTGAATGGAAGACCAACACGGACACTGGTGCAATGGAGTGGCATGCAGCCGACGGATCAATTCTTAGCCAAGAACAAGTCGCCGCACAATCTGGCGAATCAACACAAGAATCGAAAGGCTAAACACTTTGCCAAAGGCCAAACGCGTTCACGAGATCGCTAAAGAACTCGGGATGACTAACGCTGAGGTTATTGACCTCAGCGGAAAACTTGGCATTGGTGTTAAGGGTCCGTCGTCGACAATAATTGATGCGCAGGCTGATCGAATTCGCAGTCGCGCTGACCGCGAGGGTTTGACTCGCGACGCTCAACCAGAAGAAGTATCGGCAAAACCAGTTAAAAAAGCCGTTGCCAAAAAAGTTGCCGGCACTGCTGTCGCAAAAAAAGCTGTCGCAAAAAAAGTTGCTGGCGCTGGTGTCGCGAAAAAAGCTGTCGCCAAAAAAGTCGCCGTCGCCAAAGTTGAAGAAGTCAAAGCACCAACACCAGTTGTCGAAGCACCGGTTGCGCCGCGCGAGCCTGAGGCTGCTGCAAGTCGCGTAGTTTCATCCGCACAACCGCATCGAACCAGTGCAACAACGAGCACGCCGACTCAACCGGTTCGACATATTCAACCGTTGCAACCACAACCAGTTCGTCAGCCAGCACAGCCAGCACCGCAAGCGCCAGCCGCCCAAACTTCGCCGACAATGCCAGCCGTTCGACCAACGCAACCAAATCGAGTTGGTGGTCCAACGGGTCCTGGTGGTCCACCGGCAACTCGTCCGATTCCACCACCGCCAGGTTCTTCGCGTCCGATTCCGCCACCGCCAGTTGCACGCCGACCAGAGAGCGCAGTAACTCGTCCACCGTTTAATCGTTCGGCACCTCGCAGTACTGCTCCGTCGACGAATGCTCGTACTGGTCGAATTCCTGCATCTCAACTCGGTCGCGGACCTGCCGGTTCTGGTGGTCGAACTTCTCCTGACCGCTCGGCACCTGGTGGTCGACCTGTTGGTGCTGGTGGTCGACCTGGTGCACCAACTGGTGGTCGCGGAACCGCGCTTGGTCGAAGTAGTCCAACTGGTCCTGGTGGTCGTCCGGCTGCTGGTCGTGGTCCTGGTGGTGGGCAACGTCGTAGTCCGCGTAAAAAAACTAGAGGGCAACGTCGCCAAGAATTTGAAGAGCAACTTCCGCAGACACCAACAAGTTACACGCCGAGTGCTGCGCCAGTTCCTGAAGGCATCATTGTTATTGAGCGTGGCGGTTCGTCACAAGAGTTTGCACCAAAATTAAATCGAACTGCTGCTGACGTAGTTCGCTTCTTGCTTGAACACGGCGAAATGGTTACTGCGACTATGACACTTGTCGACGAACAAATGGAACTCTTTGCAATTGAATGCGGTGCAGAAATCTTGCTCGTAGACCCGGGTCAACAAGAAGAACTTGAACTGCAAGCGATGTTTGATGACTCAGATGACGATGATCCAGAGTTGCAGGTCATTCGTCCGGCGATTATCACGATCATGGGACACGTTGACCATGGCAAAACGACTTTGCTTGACAAAATTCGAAATGCGAATGTAGTTGACGGTGAAGCCGGCGGAATCACTCAACACATTGGCGCATATCAAGTCGTAAAAGACGGCAAGACGATTACTTTTATCGACACTCCTGGTCACGCGGCGTTCACAAAGATGCGTGCTCGTGGCGCTGGTGTCACTGACATTGTTGTGCTCGTTGTCGCTGCTGACGACGGTGTGATGCCGCAAACAATTGAAGCGATTAATCACGCACGAGTTGCCGAAGTGCCGATCGTTGTTGCAATCAACAAAATCGATAAAGCCAACGCTGATGTTCAGCGCGTGCTTGCAGGTCTTGCCGAACAACAATTGACACCAGAAGCATGGGGCGGAGACACGATTGTTGTTGAGATGTCGGCGCAAAGCGGTTTAGGTATTGACGACTTGCTCGAGCAACTTAATGTTGTTGCCGAAGTCGAAGAATTAACCGCGAACCCAACGGGCCGTGCCAAAGGTATTGTGCTCGAAGGTCAACTTGATGTTGGTCGTGGGCCAGTGGCAACAGTTTTGGTCGACAAAGGAACTCTCAAAGTCGGCGATCCAATTGTTGCCGGCGCTGCATGGGGCAAAGTTCGTGCACTGATCAACGATCGTGGCGAGCAAGTCAAAGAAGTCGGGCCATCTACTCCCGTGCGCGTGCTTGGATTATCGGCAGTGCCTGGTGCCGGCGAAGAATTTAGGTCTGCTCCAGATGAGCGAACGGCAAAAACAGTTGCCGGTGCACGTGAGCAGCGATATCGCGCGATGAACCAACGAGGTGATGCCCGTGTGCAGCGTGGAGTAAAACTTGAAGACATTTTCACTCAAATTCAGGCTGGTGAAGTTGCGACGTTGAACGTGATTGTCAAAGCAGACGTGCACGGTTCGCTCGAAGCAGTAACCGAGAGTTTGCGCAAACTTGAGCGCGATGATGTGCGTGCAGCATTCGTGCACCGTGGGGTCGGAACAATTACAGAAAATGATATTTCACTCGCCGCCGCAACTAATGCGACGTTGATCGGTTTTAATGTGCGACCAGATCGCAAAATCCGCGAACTTGCCGAAAAAGAAAACGTAGAGATTCGAACTTACGAAATTATCTACAAACTTCTCGAAGATGTTGAGAAGGCGATGAAGGGCATGCTTGCCCCAGAATTCGTTGAAGTAGTCACTGGTGAAGCAGCAGTACGTGAAATCTTCAAAGCACCAAAAGTTGGGGCGGTTGCAGGTTGTACGGTCATCTCGGGTGTTATCACTCGTGGATCAAAAGTTCGTTTCTTGCGCGAAGGAACAATTATCTGGAAGGGCAACATCAATACTTTGCGTCGCTTCAAAGATGATGTTCGTGAAGTACGCGAAGGCTTTGAGTGTGGCTTGAGTTTGACTGACTTCCAAGACTTGAAACCAGGCGATGTTATTGAAACTTACGAACTTAAAGAAGTTGAGCGCGGCTAAGTTCACCTGAGGCGCCTAATCTGTGTGTATGGCAGATCTAGAATTTTTCTTTGATCCGGGTTGCCCATGGGCTTGGGCGACTTCGCGTTGGGTAACTGAAGTAGCTGCCATTCGTAAATACGAAGTTTCTTGGAAGTTTATTTCGCTTTCAATGATCAACACAGATCGTGGTTATGGGCCTGATAGCGAGTATCACAAGACAGTACATAATTTTGGACTTGCGGCGTTGCGGGTTGCGAGTGCTGCTCGAGCGGCAGCAGGCAATGACGGTGTTGCCAAGTTTTACGCCACCTTTGGCAAGACGTTTCACAATGAAAAAAATCGTGAAGGCTTTGACAACAACCAACATAAGTTGTTGACTGAAATCTTAGAGAGCGGATCGCTGCCGACCGAGTGGGCTGATTCTTATGATGACGAAACGCATACACCGATAATTCGTTTCGAGACAGATCTAGCATTGTCGCGAACGGGCAAAGATGTGGGTACACCGATCTTGACTTTTAAGCCTGGTGCGCCAAACGAGGGAAGTTTCTTCGGCCCGGTGATTTCGAAGATTCCACGTGGAGAACAAGCGGTGAAGTTATGGGAAGCCGTAGAGACGATCGCTACGACCTCAGGTGTTGCCGAGTTGAAGCGCTCTATTCGGGGTGCTTTAGACTTTTCTTGATTTTGAAGTTGCAATAGAAACGGGGTTTTGTGAAAGTTGTTTACACACCGGCACATTTGCTGCATAACCCTGAAGTCGAAATTGAAAGATCTTCGGCACATTCGCCGTTTGAACATACGGGTCGTGCCGAGAAGATTCGTGAGACTTTAGCCGCTGACAAAGCTTTCGAATTCGTATCGCCAACTGCTTGGGGCACTGAACCGATTACAAAGATTCATAACCCAGGTCTCTTGAAGTTTTTGTCGACAGCATGGGCCGACTATCAACGCGATGTAAAACAAGTTCGTGAAGTGGTGCCAGACATGTTTTTTAAGTCAAATTTGCGAGAAAAAATGGGCGCAAGTGTCGAACCAGAATCAGTAAATGGCAAGTTGGGTTGGTGGTGCTTTGAAACTACGACACCGCTAACAATGGGCACTTACGAGGCGGCGCGCGGCGCAGTTGATGTCGCATTGAGCGCCACAAAAATTGTTCTAGATGGCGAACGATTTAGTTATGGTTTGTGTCGACCCCCAGGCCATCATGCGACCACTGATCTGTACGGCGGATATTGTTTTTTTAATAATGCTGCGATCGCCGCGCACTATATTGCGAGCACTACCGGCACGAAAGTAACGGTGCTTGATGTCGATTATCACCACGGCAATGGCACTCAACAGATTTTTTATGAGCGTGATGATGTGCAGTTTGTTTCTTTGCATGGCGACCCAGTGCGTGCTTATCCATATTTCACTGGCTATGCAGATGAAGTTGGCTCAGGCAAGGGCCGCGGCTCAACACTTAATGTTCCGCTTGCTGCGCGCACCGATGACGATTCATATATGAAGTCGCTTGAGCGGGCCTGCGAAAGCATCAAAAAGTTTGGTCCTTCAATGTTGATCGTCTCACTTGGTCTTGACACTTTCATCACTGATCCGATCAGTGACTTGTCTTTGACGACGCCCGGGTATGACCGTTGTGGCGCGCTAGTTGGCGAACTTGGTTTGCCGACAGTTGTGTTGCAAGAAGGCGGTTACGACATCAATGCTTTGGGTATCAACGTGCAGTCTTGGCTGCACGGTCTTGCTCGCGCTAGTTAGCGTTCGCGCAGATACTTTTCAAACTCGGCGGCGATTTCGTCACCGCTTGGAATTGGTCCACCAAAATTAATTTCTGTTGTGCCGTTGGCGATTTGCTCATCGAAACTTTGCTCAAGTTGTGTCAACATTTGCGAATGTTCGTTATTGCCAGCGATCAATTGGTCGAGCCGCTCACGCTGCAGGTTGGCATCTTCACGTATTCCAGAGACGTCTATTGAGATTCCGCCTGTGTCGCACAATGCCGAGAGCAACGCAGCCGATGCGGCAGGGTATGGCATCGAAGCAACATAATGGGGAACGCGAGCCCATAATCCGAGGGCCTGAATTTTGCGGTCGTGCAAAGCATGTTCAATTGCTGCAGCCATACCAGCAGGAACATCAACCGAACTTTTGATGTAGGGCAAATTTGCGACGAGTTCTTTGTCGGGTGATGTGCACGAAATATAAACCGCACGCGTGTGTGGTGTTGCGAACGGATAAGCACCGATGCCGATCATTCGTCGCACTCCAAACTCGATACTGATGTCGGCAATAGTCTCTGCAAATAAATGCCATCGAGTGTCTGGTTCTGGACCGGTAAGCAACAGCACATCTTTGCCGTTGATGTCTTGACCAAGTGATATTTCTGGGGTTGACCAAATAAGTTTTGTATTTACGCCGTCTCGCAGCTCCATGATTGGGCGTCGAGCGCGAAAGTCAACAAATGTGTCATTGTCGAACGAGATGATCGTTTTGGCTTTTGTCTCTTTTGAAATTGACTCCATTGCATTGGCGGCCGCAGAACTTGTGTCGATCCAGCCCGACATCATTACTACTAAGAGGGGATCATTAATTTCTGGCAAGTCACCAAGAATCGTGTACGGCTTATCCATCGTGTGAGATCAGTTTAGGCGAGATAGTGCGACTTCGGCACTGTTGGCGGCGGCTTCAGTTTGCAATTTGAAAGGCTCAAGTTCTGCTGCTTGCTTTTCGCCGAGCGCACCACCTAGATATCTTGCATAAACACCTTCAACGATGCAAGCAAGTTTCCAATATGCGAACGCACGATAAAATTCGATGTTCGAAACATCGCGTCCAGTTATTTTTGCGTAACGCGAGATTAGATCACTGCGATTTAGGAAACCTTTGACCGTTGTATATTGCGACATCCACGGAGATGCTTCGTCGCCTGGGCCTGTCCAATAGACAGTTAGCAAACCTAAATCTGCAAGCGGATCGCCCAATGTGCAGATCTCCCAATCTAAGACAGCCTGAATTTCGCCGGCAGAACTAACAATGCAATTGTCTAGTCGATAGTCGCCGTGCACGATTGTTGCCGGTCCCTGTTCGGGAATTCTCTTCGAGAGTTCTTCGTGCACACGATCGATTGCTGCCAGTTCACGAGTCTTTTGCGCATTCCATTGTCCATACCAACGCTTGAGTTGTCGAGCGATATAGCCCTCATGGCGACTGAAGTCTTGCAGCCCAACTTTGTTCAGGTCTACGGCATGAATTTTGGCAAGAGTATCTACCAGCGATTCGCTGGCGAGTTTGCGTGTCTTTTCTGTCAGCACTTTTTCGGCGATCGGTATGTCACGAACAATATGTCCATCAACAAAATTCATCACATAAAACGGGGCACCGTTGACTTCAATATCACTGCATAATCCACGTGCACGCGGCACAGGAACACCCGAGTCTTGTAACGCTGCGATCATTCGATGTTCTCGACCCATGTCGTGGGCGCTGGCCAAACCGTGACTTAGTGGTGGTCGACGCAATACATAATGATTTTGCTTCGAATCGCGAACCGAAAAAGTCAAATTTGAATGACCACCAGCTATAAATTCAAACTTAAACGGGCCCTGGGCACCCTCAACATTGGCTTCAAGCCACTTCGTTACTTTTGGCGAGTCGATACCAGCGCTGACCGTGTCGCTCATCACCAAGCAACCTATCTAATTCGAGCCGTGTCGTGCCACTCGGTGCACTTGTAAGCAAGTCGTGTATCAGCAGTATTGTTTGTGAGATGGCAATTGATGTAACGGACGCGACATTTCAACGAGAAGTAATCGACAAATCGATGATCTTTCCGGTGATCGTAGATTTATGGGCCCCGTGGTGTGGGCCGTGTAAAACTCTTGGTCCGATTCTTGAAAAATTAGTTGCAGCGACCAAGGGTCAAGTCATTTTGGCAAAAGTCGATGTTGATCAGTGTCCGCAAATCGCACAAGCTTTTCAAGCGCAATCGATACCCGCTGTTTATGCGATGAAAGATGGCAAAATTTTGGACGGCTTCGTCGGGGCGCAGTCAGAACATGTCGTCGAGCAATTTATAAAAAATCTTCTTCCAGAAACAGTTGTGGTTGATGTAAAAGATTTGCTCGCTCGCGGCGACGAAGAGAGTTTGCGTAAAGCACTTGAAACCGAACCAACGAACGAATTAGTAGTCATAGCGCTTGCCGAGTTGCTGATTGCCCGAAAAGATTGCATGGCGGCACTTGAAATTCTTAAAACAATTCCTGAGACTGATCGCATTAAAGCGGTTGCCGCAGCCGCGCGTTTGGCGTTTGTGCCGGTTGATGATTATGACAAGCAACTCATCGAATTGCTAACGCGAGTCAAGACCGATGACGAGGCTAAACAGCAGTATCTAGAAACGTTGCAGAAAATGGGACCAAACGATCCGCGCACCGGCGAGTACCGAAAAAAGTTAACCGCCAAACTTTTCTAATAAATATCGGTTCTTAACAGCCTGATTTAGAGATCTGTGCCCACATGGGGCGATGAAATTTATAAAAGTAATCCTGCTGAAGTTACACACGACGGTCAAATGGTTTGGGTTGTCTCGATTAATCGGCTCAGTTGTCAGCTTGCTATTTGTTGCACTAGCAGGGTGGTGGTTGTTGCGAATTCCACCGCCACCACCAGAAGCCTCGCTGACATTCGCTGGTACGACGGTCGCTGCCAGAGCCATGGCAGATACAACGCCGATATCTGTTTTGTCAACGTCAATAACGGTTCATGTTGCTGGGGCGGTA
The DNA here is from genome assembly GCA_014190295.1 of Actinomycetes bacterium. GTDB lineage: Bacteria > Actinomycetota > Acidimicrobiia > Acidimicrobiales > Ilumatobacteraceae > BACL27. Next base: position 17,435 of record BJGF01000009.1, read on the forward strand.
AATAATCCCGGAGTTTATAAATTGCGGCCTGGGGCACGATTCAACGATGGTGTAGTCGCTGCAGGTGGGGCGACCGACCAAGCCGATTTGAACTCTGTGAATCTCGCGATGTTGTTGAACGACGGAGAACAGATTTATATTCCGAAACGAAATGAGAAACCACATACGATCACCGCACAACCAATCCCAAGTTCGGTGGCTGGTGGTTCTGCAAGTTCTGGCAATTCGAAAGTTTTATCGATCAATATAAATACGGCATCTTCGGCAGAACTAGAGCAACTACCAGGGGTTGGTCCATCAACTGCAAAAGCGATTATCGACTATCGCGAAAAAAATGGGGCATTTGTAACTGTTCGAGATCTGATCAACGTCCGCGGAATCGGCCCGGCTAAATTAGATGAAATTTTGCCGCAAGCGCGTGTTAACTAATGCGTTATAAAACGCCGAGCACAACTGCGGCAATCGCAAGAGAAATGAGTGATCCAGACATTACGCCGATCGCCAACGGACGAAATTCGCGACGCCATTCTGGCCAACTCACGATCGGCAAACGAATCGCGCGAACTGCGGCGTAATGGCCAATCATCCACCACAAAATCACGCTAGAAACAAAACTTTCGAGATAGCGAACGAATCCACCTGCTGCGGGTACGCCGAACAACGGAAGAGTCGGCAAGGCGATAACGGTGAGTACAAAACCAAGCAAGCCCGTCAGTGTGCCAGGCAGAATAAGCAAGAAAAATCCAATGAGCATCACGATCATTGAGAGTGCAACTGCCAAAAGGCCACCTGTTTTGCGAACAGCGTTTCGATTCGCAGCGATTCCGTCTGGTACGGCACGGAGAACCCGTGAGTTCTGATTTTGTGCCGTGTCAACCATGATTCAATCGTACGATGTTCGGCGTTCTGATTGGTTCATAGTTGAGTTAGCGATCGCCAGCGTGTGTGCGACCCGTGCTGTTGATAAAACTTTTGTCACATCAATTGTTGTGGCTTGTGTGATCAGTTTGTTGCTGATCTCGACGATTTTTGTCTATGACAAGCGATTTTTGCCACTGTTGCTTTTGGTCATCGTGATAATCGGTTATTTAAATGGCACAAAAGCGATGAATGAATTGCATCGTGTTGAGTTAGGTCAGTATTCAGGTCTCGCACGAGTGATCAGTGATCCGCAACGAAGCGGTGCTGCAACGCAGATAATTCTCGATGTTTCTGGCGACAGATTTATCGTCTACGCATATGGACCACCAGGTTGGCGTTTAAACAGGGCGAATGCAGGCGAGCAGATTTTCGTCACTGGTCAGCGAAGCAAACTTGCACCAGATCAAGCAACACGGTGGATTTCGCGTCATGTGAAAGGCAAGTTCGAAATTGAATCGGTTGAAGAGAACAGACTTGTTGCATCGCCGTTATTTCGCGGTGCGCAACGTGTTCGCAAGTTAATTGATCGCGGTGCGACGTCGTTTCCGTATGACGAGCGGTCGTTATTCACCGGTCTCGTAATCGGTGATGACTCACAACAGTCAAAACAAATGGTCACGGCTTTTCGCAAATCTGGTTTGGCACATTTAGTAGCCGTGTCGGGGCAAAATGTGGCGTTTGTTCTTGCGGGACTGTCACCGTTATTGCGCAGACTGTCGAAAGTTTTGCGCCTCGTGGTCACTTGCGGAATATTGATGTGGTTTGTGGTGATTACTAATATTGAGCCAAGTGTCGTGCGTGCCGCAGTAATGGCTGGTGTCGCAACATTGTCTATTTCGTTAGGAAGACCGACCCGCACATTGCGGTTGCTGGCGATAACTGTGATCGCGACAATCTTTTTTGATCCACTACTCGCATGGTCGGTCGGCTATTACATGTCGGTGGGTGCAACCGCTGGTTTGTGTGTTTTGTCTGGTCCACTGTCACGAACTATTCCTGGTCCACGGTGGTTGGCGTTGTTGATCGGCACAACGATCTCGGCACAAATTGGTGTTGCTCCGGCTGTTGTCTTTGTTTTTGGATTTCCAGCCGCAATCGGAATCGTTGCAAATGTGTTGGCTGTTCCGGTTGCGTCATTAGTGATGCTTGTCGGTTTGCCGCTTGCATTATTAGCCGGCGCATTAAACGAAACTGTGCTGTCTTGGTTCGGCACATTGGTTATGTGGCCCGTTTTTGTCGGCGTGCGATGGGTGTGGTGGGTTGCGGCAATCTGCGAGCGACTTAGTTTCACTGGCACCGTGAATTTCGGCTTATGGATTGCGGTCTTGGCTTTGATCTTGTCGTTGCTACATAGAGGTGCGAGAGTAGAGGGGTGACGATTCATCTGATTGTGGGCAACGACCCAAGACTCGTCTCTGACAAAGTGAGCGAGATAACTCGCGAGTTGATTAAGTCAATGGACACCAAAGAGAGTCGCAGCACGATTCTAGAAACGCACGATGCCGGCGCCCTAAGTTCTGAACTTCGCGACAATGCAATCCGACAAGCGGTCGCATCTGCCGAAACGATGTCACTGTTTGGCGAAGAGCGTGTCGTTGTGATTCGCGAAATATCTGATGCATCAGTTGCTGAACTTTCGACTCTCGTCAAATATCTCGAACAACCATCTGACAGCACACACCTGGTGGTTAGCGCTTCAGGAAAATTGGCAAAGTCTGTGAGTGACGCGCTGAAGCGCGCTGGTGCAACCGTAATTTCTACTGAACCACCATCACGTCGTCAAGAATTGGTCACTTGGTTTTCAGAAAAATTTGCCGAGTCTGATCTGTCGATTGATGCAGCGGCGCTCAATGACGTGATTGATTGGTTGGGCGAAGATCAGGCCCGATTGCCCGGATTGATCGATATTTTGGTTTCGACCTACGGCGCATCAAGAAAGTTGACAAGCCAAGACGTGACTCCGTTTCTCGGTGACGCCGGAAGTGTCAAGCCATGGGATTTGACCGATGCCATAGATGCAAATGACTCGCCGCTGGCTCTAGAGATGCTGCGCAGAATGTTGCGCGGTGGCGAATCTCATCCGTTGCAAATAATGGCGATACTGCACACGCATTATTTGAAGTTGATGCGCCTAGATGGGCCAGAAATTCATAGTGCGGCAGATGTGCTCACTTTGATTGGCGGCAAGAGTGAGTTTCAAGGGCGAAAATATCTGACGCAATATCGCCGACTTGGTTCGCGCGCCATCTCAGATGCGATTGGTTTGTTGTCACGTGCCGATATTGATCTGCGCGGAGGCAAAGACCTGCAAGAAGAACTAACGATGGAGATTCTTGTTGCCAGATTGTGCCGCATGGGCACATCAAATAAATCGAGTCGTACTGCTAAGACTTCTTCGCCGAAACGGCGCTAAAAATTATTTTGCCGCAGCGGCGTTGAGTTTGCGCATCAAGCGGCTCTTACGGCGAGCGGCTTGCTTAGGGTGAATCGTTCGTTTTGCCGCTGCAGTGTCAAGGCGCTTGACTGCAAGGCGAAGTGCTTCGACATTTTCAGGTGTGCCTGCGGTCTCGTTGGCGGTCTTGACACGTGAACGCAATTCACTGCGTACGGCCTTGTTTCGCTCGGTCGCTTTGGCGTTTGTAAGGATGCGCTTCTTCTGAGATTTGATATTTGCCACGTCGCAAGGCTAACAGCGAGTAAGGCCTTGCCAAACATAAGCCGTGTAGAATTTCGGTTACTTATCGCGCGTCTTGTTAAGGCACGCATTGTCAATATCGAAGTCTTAAAAGAAACGGCGTAATGGATTTAGCTCGAATCAGAAACTTCTCAATCATTGCCCATATTGACCACGGCAAATCAACGCTTTCTGACCGCATCCTAGAGATGACCAACGCTGTTGATGCCAGAGAAATGCGTGCCCAATATCTCGACAGCATGGATCTTGAACGTGAGCGTGGGATCACGATCAAGGCTCAAAATGTTCGCGTCGAATGGAAGGGCAATGTCTTGCACCTGATCGATACGCCTGGTCACGTTGACTTCGGATATGAGGTCAGTCGTTCGTTGGCCGCGTGTGAAGGAGTGGTGTTGGTCGTCGATGCCGCGCAAGGCATCGAGGCGCAAACTTTGGCCAACTGTTATTTGGCGCTCGAAAATAATTTAGAGATAGTTGCTGCACTGAATAAAATCGATCTTCCTGCTGCCGACCCAGATCGTTATGCAATGGAGATCGAAAAAGTTTTGGGCATTCGTGCCGAAGATATTTTGCGAATCTCGGCAAAGACAGGTGATGGAGTCCCGGCATTATTGGATGCAATCGTCGAGCGAATTCCTCCACCCAAAGGTGACCCTGAAGCTCCGTTGCAAGCATTGATTTTCGATAGTCAATATGACCAATATCGCGGCGTGGTGTCGTCGGTTCGCGTGATGAATGGTCGAATTCGCAACGCTGACAAATTACGGTTCATGCAAACAAACGCGGTGCACGAGGCGCTCGAAGTCGGCGTGCGCAGACCGGTGCAATCACCAGTCGACGAACTTGGGCCAGGTGAAGTCGGTTATTTAATTGCCGGAATAAAAGATGTTGGTGAAGCCCGAAGCGGAGAAACTGTGACGCACGAAGCGCGGCAGGCGACCGAAGCCCTGGCTGGTTACAGCGACCCGAAGCCGATGGTTTTCTGCGGATTGTTTCCGATTGATGCCGATGATTTTGAAACGCTGCGTGAGAGTTTGCAGAAACTAAAACTCAACGACGCCTCAATTTCGTATCTACCAGAATCTTCGGGTGCGCTTGGTTTCGGATTTCGCTGTGGCTTTCTCGGTCTGCTGCACATGGAGATCGTCAAAGAAAGACTTGAGCGCGAATTCAACTTGGCGCTGATCGCAACTGCTCCTTCGGTGCAGTATCAAGTAACTAAAACAGATGGCTCTGTAGAAATCGTCGACAATCCAGCCGAACTGCCACCGACCGTGTACATCAAGTCAATTCAAGAGCCATATTTCAAAGTGAACATAATAACCCCGAAGGACTACACCGGAACCTTGATGGATCTTTGTCAAACGCGCCGTGGTGAACTTGGCAAACTTGAGTATCTCTCGCCAGAAAGAGTCGAGTTGCACTATCTAATTCCGCTTGCTGAAGTCGTTGTCGACTTTTTTGATCAGATGAAGAGTCGTTCGCAGGGTTACGCAAGTTTGGATTATGAACTTGACGGTTACCGCGAATCAGATCTTGTAAAAGTTGATTTATTTCTCAATGCGATCGCCGCAGATGCGTTCAGCACGATTGTGCATCGCGACAAGGCCTACGACTATGGCAAACGGATGTGCGAAAAGCTCAAAGAACTAATTCCTCGACAGATGTTTGATGTGCCAATTCAGGCAGCAATCGGCGGAAAGTTCATTGCACGCGAAACCGTTAAAGCGAAGCGCAAAGATGTATTGGCAAAATGTTATGGCGGAGATATTTCACGTAAACGTAAACTGCTCGAGAAGCAAAAAGAAGGTAAAAAGAAGATGAAGTCAATTGGTCGCGTCGAAATACCGGGCGACGTGTTTATTTCGGCGTTAAAACTCGATGATTGATCGGCGTGTCAATTAATCATGGCAGAAAATCGTGGTAGCACTTTTCGGTCGTTGAAACATTTCAATGCCCGTCTATTTTTCTTTAGTCTTTTAGTTTCAAATATCGGAAGTTGGTTGCAACTAACTGCTTCGTCACTTTTGCTCTATCGGCTTACGGGCAGTGCTGCCGATCTTGGTTATAACGTGGCATTTCAGTTCTTGCCGATGTTGCTATTTGGCACTTGGTGTGGGGCGCTTGCCGATCGTCATAATCGTCGGCGAATCGCGATCATCACTCAGAGCGCCTTGGCTGTGCAGGCATTTTTGTTGGGCGTGCTCGACTTAACGGGCGCAATCAACGTGCCGATCGTCTTTGCGCTTTCGTTGATGCTCGGCATTATCGGAGCGTTTGACAACCCGGCCCGACGAGGGCTTGTAACCGAACTTGTTCCGCCAGTTGATTTGCCCAACGCAATGTCATTGAATACTGCAGTAATGACGGGCTCACGCGTTTTTGGTGCTGCGATTGCCACTTTGCTAGTTGTGCCTTTAGGGACTGGCTGGTTATTTATTCTTAACGGTGTTTCATATTCGGCGATGATTTATGGTCTGACGGGTCTGCGCAAGAGTGAAATGTTTCCGGCGATGCAACGGCCTGCCGGTGGCTCGCCGGTGCGTGACGTTTTTAAATATGTCGCGGGCAATCGCCGGTTGTTGACGATGTTCTCTGTTTATTTAATTGTCAGCACTTTTGCTTTCAACTATGGCGTGGCACTGCCAAAACTTGCAGATGTGCGTTGGGGTGACGCAAGAGCATTTGGCTGGATTATGGCCACGACTGGAATCGGCAATTTGGCTGGTGCACTTCTGACTGCACGTTTGCAAGTCGTGACGATGAAATGGTTCGTCAGCGCCATCACTCTGCTTGGCGCGTCTGGCATCGGTTTGGCGTTTGCACCAAACATCTATGTGGCTTTTTTGTGGAGTTTGCCACTCGGTCTGGGTGGGGCGGCGATGATTGCGTCAGGAAATGCAATCAGTCAACAAGAGTCACCGCCCGACATGCGCGGACGATTGTTGGCACTTACGGCGGTTGCATTTTTAGGAAGTACTCCGATTGGTGGGCCAATCACTGGTTTGATCGCCGATAATATTTCACCTGAGTGGTCATTGGCCTATGGCGGAGTAATAACTTTGATTAGTGCAGCGGTCGTCGTTATTGCTTGGCGATAGAAAGTAGTGGCGAAAAAATGAACAATTCTGTGATGTGGTTCCGTCGTGATTTGCGACTCGAAGATAACCCCGCTCTGGTCGAGGCAAGCAAGGCGTCTGAGTCTGGGGCAGTAACACCGCTGTTTGTTTTAGATCCGATGTTCCTAGAGCGTTCTGGTGCTCCACGCTTAGCGTTTTTGTTTCGATCACTGCGAGAATTGAATCGCGAAATGTCAGGAGCACTCGTTGTTCGCATCGGTAATCCTGTCGATGTAGTTGCACAAGTCGCCAAAGAAGTCGGGGCAACGCAAGTTTTCATCGCAAAAGACTTTGCACCTTATGGGCAAAGGCGTGATGCAGCGGTTGCCAAGTCGCTTCTGGGTGTCGGCGCAGAACTGAAGCAAGTTGGTTCACCATATGCAGTTGACCCTGGCACTGTGCGTAAAGCCGACGGCACACCGTATTCGGTGTTTACACCATTCTCGAAAATTTGGTTGACTAATGGTTGGCCGGCACCAACCGGCAAAGCGCGTGTCAAGTGGCATGGTGCACCAGAAATAAAAGCCGAAGAAATTCCGCAAGATCCAGTTTTGGTCGGACAGATTCCTGATGTTGGGGCGACAGCGGCATGGAAACGTTGGGAATATTTTGCCAAGACGGGTTTGAATAAATATAAAAATGAGCGCAATAATCCTGATCGAGATGGTTGTAGCAAGATGTCGGTGTATTTGCGATTTGGGGCGATTCACCCGAGGCAACTGCTGGCAGAACTTGCGCCGAACGCAGATCACGATCATTATCGCAGCGAACTTTGCTGGCGTGAGTTCTATGGCGATGTGTTGTTTCACCATCCGCACACGACATGGAAGAATCTTCAACCCAAAATGGACAGCATTGATGTTGATACTGACGCACAAGCCAAGAAAAGATTTGCGCAATGGTGTGCCGGCGCAACTGGGTATCCAATTGTTGATGCCGGAATGCGCCAGATGCTGGCAACTGGTTGGATGCACAATCGTGTGCGAATGATTGCGGCGAGTTTTCTGGTGAAAGATTTGCATCTGCCGTGGCAATGGGGCGCAAAGTTTTTTATGAAGCATTTAGTTGATGGCGATATTGCTTCTAACAATCACGGGTGGCAGTGGACAGCGGGCACAGGCACCGACGCGGCGCCATACTTTCGAATCTTTAATCCTGTATTGCAGGGCGAGAGATTCGACCCGGATGGCAACTTCGTTCGTGAATGGATTCCAGAGATCCGCGATCTGCCTAAGAAATTTATCCACTCACCATGGCTCGCGGAAACTGGGCTTTTTGCTGACTACGTGGCGCCGATGGTCGACCACTCGCAAGAGCGTGACGAGGCTCTGAACCGTTACAAGATCAGCGGAGAAATCAATCGCTCGGTAGTCTGACGCTAGGTAGCCTGATATCTAACAAATGCTTGACGATCGTAAGACAGCCATCCTCCGAGCAATCGTTGAGGAGTACATCGCCACCGCGCAGCCGGTGGGCTCTGCGCACATTGCCAACTCGAACGAGTTTGCTGTTTCGTCCGCCACTGTGCGTAATGACATGGCCGCTCTCGAGCGCGAAGGATTTCTATCTCACCCGCACACTTCGGCTGGTCGGATACCGACTGATAAGGGCTACCGCTTTTTTGTCGACAATCTTGTGCCAAATGGAACTCTCGGCACACTTGATCAAGCCAAAGTCGGAAGTTTTTTTGAGAGCGCACACTTCAGATTAGAAGAGACTTTGCAGCGCACATCTACATTGCTAACTCAACTGACGAATTATGCATCTGTTGTGATTGGGCCATCAGTCGAAGTAGCAGTTGTTCGCTCTGTGCAACTTGTAAGACTTTCTAGTCATCACATCACTGTTGTTGTTGTCTTGTCGAACGGTGTCGTCGAAAACGAGCAAATTGAAATCGGTATTGATACATCTGATGACGATATTTCGAATGCTAATACGAAGTTGCAGAAAATGATGTCGAGTACGCCACTGCGCGATGTCGCAAAACACCGCACCTTTAATCAAAATTCTTTCGATGTCGTTGCACAACTTTGCGAACGAGTTTTCGCTTCGCTTGATCGCACGCGAAATGATGAAACATTTTTTGTAGGTGGCGCAGCACAGATGGCCGAGGCATTTGACGCTGTGGAGATCGTGCGCAATGTGTTGCACACACTTGAACAGCAATATGTTGTCGTCACTTTGGTGCGTGACATGCTAAATCGTGGCTTATCTGTCGCCATTGGTGCTGAGCACGGAGTTGAGCCACTTTCGGCTTGCTCTGTAGTTCTGGCGCCGGTGATCGCCGACGGAGAAACAGTCGGCACGGTTGGCGTGCTTGGTCCAACTCGAATGAATTATCCGCAGGCTCTCGCCACAGTAGAACTAGTTAGCGATCGACTTGGTCGTCGTCTCACCGAAAATTAATCAAGATGGCTACAGATTTTTATCAACTACTTGGCGTCTCACGTTCTGCGAGTCAAGACGAATTAAAGCGCGCATATCGCAAGCGGGCACGAGAACTGCATCCGGATGCGAACCCAAATGACCCAAAGTCTGAAGAGCAATTCAAAGAACTAAGTCGTGCCTACGAAGTTTTGTCTGACCAAAACACTCGCGCACGTTATGACCAATTTGGTGAAGCAGGAATCTCCGGTGGCGGCAACAGTGGCGGCGGCAATCCATTTGGTGGGGGTGGGTTTGAAAATATCTTTGATGCTTTTTTCGGTGGCGATTCTCCGTTTGGTTCGAGTCGTCGTCAGCCTTCTGGTCCAGCAAGTGGACCAGATCTAGAAACACAAGTTGAGATTGATTTCAAAGATGCAGTTTTTGGTTGCAATACGTCGGTAACAGTGCGTTCGGCTGTGCGTTGCGAAGACTGCGGGGGTTCTGGTGCAACAGCCGGAACTCAAGTCACGAATTGTTCAGACTGTGGTGGCACAGGTCAAATTCGTCGCACGCGTCAAAGCATTCTCGGACAAATGGTTACGGCTAGTGCGTGTGGCAAATGTCGTGGTGCTGGACAAACAATTGCATCACCATGCGTGAAGTGTCGTGGTGAGGGTCGAGTAACTCGCGACCAAGAGCACGAAATTCAAATTCCAGCAGGAATCGCAACTGGTCAAACATTGCGTGTTAGTAGTCGAGGTGGTGTCGGACCGCGTGGCGGTGTGCCAGGCGATCTCTATGTGCACATTGTCGTTGGTGCACACGAGATGTATCACCGTGAAGAAGAAGATTTAGTTACTGAAGTTGAAGTTTCGATTGCTCAGGCTGCACTTGGCGTAGAACTCGTGTTGGCGACACTTGATGGGGATGAAACTTTAGTGATACAAGCAGGGGTACAACATGGGCATGAGTTTGTTTTGCCGAATCGTGGTGTTCCATTTTTGAATCAAGGTGGACGCAATAGAGGTCGCACTCGTGGAGATTTGCGGGCACGAGTGGTCGTTGTCGTGCCAAAGAAGTTGTCGTCTAAAGAACAAGAATTATTGCAACAACTTGCAAAAGAGCGTGGTGAGCCGGTCGCATCAAGTGATAAATCTCTTAAATCTAAAATAAAATCGGCATTTTCGTGATCTCGACGCTTCGCGAGTCAACAGCGCATGTATTTGTTGATTCGATAGATGCACCAACGCTAAATGAACTCGACGCACATCATCTATTGCGCGTATTGCGAGTCAAACCACGTGATGCCGTGACCCTAAGCAACGGCAAGGGAAAGTGGCGTTCGTGCGTTGTGGCTGCAGATTCGGTGATCGAGGTAACGAGCGAAGTTTTTGCAGATTCTGCGCCGAGTTGGCCATTAACGGTTGCTTTTTCGGTGGTCAAAGGAGATCGTCCAGAATGGACCGTTCAAAAACTTACCGAGATTGGCATTGATGAGATTATTTTGTTAGCGGCAACGTCGCGCAGTGTTGTGCGTTGGGATAACGGTCGGGCAGACAAAAATGTTGAGCGTTTGCGACGAGTCGCGCGTGAAGCGGCGATGCAGTCTCGACGAACCTGGTTGCCGGTCGTGCACGACGTAACTGAACTTGGGTCGATCCCTAATTTGTTTATCGCCGACCCAAGTGGGGTGCCGATAGATGCTTCGCATCGCACCATCGCAATTGGTCCAGAGGGTGGTTTTGCACAAGATGAATCTGCGAATTCGATGGGGCTTGTTTCTCTTGGCGAAACTGTTTTGCGTGCCGAGACGGCCGCGGTCAGTGCCGCTGTTCTAATGTCGAGTCAACGGAGAATGCGAAACAAATAATGCAAAAAAAATTATGAATCCTTCTGACGACGAACTACTCGAACAGTCGCCATTTTCGCGGATGGTTGGTGAGCGCTTGCGCTCAATCCGTCAACAAAAAAACTTGTCACTGAACGAAGTTGAAACACAGTCTCAAGAAGAGTTCAAAGCGTCTGTCTTGGGTGCCTACGAACGGGGTGAGCGTGCAATTTCGGTGCCACGACTCGAGCGCTTGGCTAAGTTCTATGGCGTCACGATCGATCAATTGTTGCCACGCGACCCGATGCGCGTTGAAGACAATCAACCTGGCGCATCAGCGCCAACGAAGTTGCGAATTGATGTCGCAAAACTTTCAACCCGCGAAGGTATTGAATTTAAAATGCTCGAACGCTTTTTGCGGATGATTCAAGTTCAGCGTCAAGACTTCAATGGCAAAGTTATTACGGTGCGCGCGCACGACACGCGCGCGATTGCCGTGATGCTAGATATTGCCGTTGATCAAGTCGGCATAAAACTCGCCGAACTCGATTTATTATTTGTGCCACCGACAACGCAAAGTTAATACTCGTGCACCCAGGCTTCGGTGTTTATGTGCACATTCCATTTTGTGCAAAAAAGTGCGACTATTGCGCGTTTGCCACGTTCACCGATCGGCATCAGTTAACGAGCGAATATCTAACTGCAATGCGCACGCATATTCGCCGCAGTGTCGCCAATGGCATGCCTAAAGCGACGAGTGTTTTTATTGGCGGTGGAACACCAACTCTCGTTCCGGGGGGCGAGTTAATGAGTGTGCTTGCCGAAATACCGCTACAGACTGGCGCCGAAGTGACTGTCGAATGCAACCCAGATGACATCACTCTTGAGATGATGAAAAGTTTTCGTGTTGGTGGTGTAAACCGAGTCAGCATCGGTGTGCAATCAACTGTTGATCATGTCTTGAAATCGCTTGGCAGAACGCACAACCCGGAGAATGTCGTTCGCTCCGTGGCGTATGTGCGTGAGGCTGGTTTTGATACTTTCAATCTCGACATTATTTATGGTGCGGCAGGCGAGTCGGTTAGCGACTGGCAAAAGACCGTGGCTGATGTCGTTTCTTTGAACCCGCCACATGTTTCTGCCTACGGATTAACGGTTGAAGCTAATACAGCATTGGCATCGCAACCTGATCGTCATCCAGATGACGACGACCAAGCCGACAAGTACATCATCGTCGATGAAATATTTTCAAAAACTGGTTTGAATAATTATGAGATCTCGAATTGGGCCAAGCCTGGCCATGAGTGTGAACATAATTCGCTTTATTGGCAACAAGGCAACTACGAAGGTTTTGGTAGCGCGGCTCATGCACATTTGAACGGCCGACGCTGGTGGAACGTTCGCACGCCCGAGCGCTATATCGAACTCGTCACGGCAGGCGAGTCGCCAGAATCGTCGAGCGAAACACTTGATGTGCAAACTCGAAAGCGTGAGGCTTTGCAACTACTGGTGCGTACTCGCGAAGGCGTGCCGGTTGGCTCGTTCAGCGATGTCGACCTTGACGAAATGAGCGAACTCATTGAGCGAATCAAAGATCAAATAGTTCTGACGCGTGCAGGCCGCTTGATGGCTAATGAAGTAGCCCTACGACTAATTGATACTGTTTAATTTTTACGGTTTTATTTGATTGCTTTGAGAAATGCGTCTAGTTCGCGTTTGTCAATTGAGACATCGTTTTGTTCTGAAGGGTAAGCGCCGGTCAAGACGTCACTGCGAAACTCTTTGAACGCCGATACAGATTCGCGGTGCATTCGATGATATTCACTTTTGAAATCGCGGTAGACCTTTGAGTGTCGTGGCACATGTCCTTCGTTGTCGCCGAGAATGTCGGTCGCAAAAAGATACTGAACATCGCAGTTGACGCCAGCACCCATGCCGATGATCAGCATTTTGGTGCGCTTCGAGATTTCTGTTGCGACTTGCGCTGGTACGACTTCCATTTCTACGCCGATTGCACCGGCGTCTTCGTATTGCTTGGTGAGATCAAAGACACGCAACGCTTCGGCCGCAGTCTTGCCGACTGCCTTCATGCCGCCAAATGGCGAGTTGCGATATGGCACAAGTCCAACGTGACCGACTACGGGGATGTATTCGTCTGCGAGTGCTTTGACAGTGGGCATTCCGTATCCGCAATAAAGTGTGTCGGCGCCAACACCCATCAGTCGATATGCGTTGTGCAGAATTTCGGCCTGACCGGCGTAAGTGTTGATTGCCAAACCGATTGTCAGAAAAGTGTTCGGCGCGGCTTTGCGAATGCCGATGTAGTCGCTTGATTGACCATCGTGAAGTTCGGCGGCGACAAGCATGTCGATGCCCGCTTCTTCGCACGCGGCCGCTTCGTTTGGAGTGCGCACAAAAACCTGTGT
>BJGF01000010.1 GCA_014190295.1 Actinomycetes bacterium
AGAACGTGTTTCGCTTGCACTCGCCGACGGTCGAAAACTAAGCGCGTTGAAGTGGGGCACAGATTCACCAGAGCTTGTTTTGGTGCATGGCAGCGCACAAAATGCTCACACCTGGGACACTGTTGCTTTGGCGATGGGCGTATCTTTGCTCGCAATAGATTTGCCCGGGCATGGTTATTCGTCTTGGCGTATTGACGGAATCTATGAACCTGCAGTTCTTGCACCCGACGTCGCAACCGCGATTGAAACATGGGCGCCAAAAACTCGACTCGTTGTTGGCATGTCGCTAGGTGGATTAACCAGTCTTGCGTTGGCTGGTCAGCGTCCTGATTTAGTCAAGTCGCTCGTGAGTGTCGATATTACTCCTGGTGTGAATTCGCAAAAAACAAAAGCGATAACTGATTTTGTTAATGGGCCACAAACATTTGCGAGTTTTGAAGAATTGTTAGCTCGCACCATTGAACATAATCCGACCAGATCAGAGAGTTCAATGCGCCGCGGAATCTTGCACAATGCAAAGCAGCAAACTGATGGCTCGTGGCAGTGGAGATATGACCGATCAACTCATCCATCGCCGGAAGATTCAGGCAAGCGACTTGAGCGGCTCTCTGCACTTTGGGAAGTCGTTTCGAACCTTAAGTGTCCCTTCACCCTTGTGCGTGGTGGTACTTCGCCAGTTGTAGATGATGCTGATGTCGCCGAACTCTTGCGTCGAAGGTCAACCGCCCAAGTGATCGTGGTTGATGGCGCAGGGCACTCTGTGCAAGGCGATCGTCCAGTTGAATTGGCGGTCGCTCTGACTCGGTTGATGGCTGTCTAACTAAGTATTATTTTTAGTGATGTCAAAATTAGGTCGTCCAGCAAGTTGTGTGGGTGTTGACACATGTCAGCGTCTTTTGATTGAAGCACGACGATCATTTGCCACCGAAGGTTTTGACGCCACAACAAATAAAAAACTTGCCCAAAGTGTCGGCATCACAACGGCAGCGATATACCACTACTTTCCGTCCAAAGTCGACATGTATGTAGCCGTGTTTAAAGATGTGCAAGAGCTTGTTTGCCAAACGATTCAAAGTTCAATCAGCCAAGATGTTGAAATCTCAGAGAACATCTCGAAAATGGTGGACGCGCTTGCTGCGCTGACGGTGCGCGAACCAGCAGTCGTGTCTTTTGTCTTGAGCGTTTCGTCTGAAGCACACCGTCACCCAGAAGTTTTAGAGGCTGTTCTTCCGGTGCGTGGCCAAATCAGTGCGATTTTGCTAGAGATGTGCAATACCGCTGTTAATCGAGGCGAAATCAACTCAGAAATTTCTGCACAGTCACTTGAGGACATGCTGATCGTCATCTTGGCAGGACTTGCAAGATTCAATATGGTTTACAAAGATGCTCGCCGAACAACTGAACTTGTCAGTTCGATGAAGTTACTTTTAACTGGTGCGGCTTTTCGCATCGCCAGCAATGTCTAGTTGCGATTGTTTTTTGAGGATTTCATCGAATCGGTGATCAAAATAACTAATCCAAACCACACGAACGCAAAGCCGACCAGTCGTGTGGTGTCAAGTTTTTCGTTGTAAGCCAACCAGCCAAGAAAAAAATTAAAAGTCGGAACTAGATATTGCATTGGACCAAGCAAACTCAGTCTGACTCTTCGGGATGCGGCACCAAAAAGAAGTAGCGGAACAGCGGTCATTAGTCCGGTGAACAACACGAATATCCATTGGGTTGTCGTCGCTGTATTTTGAACGCTGTCAGATCGATTGAAACCCCAAATCAAAATTCCGATTGCTGGGACCAACAGCACTAATACTTCTGCCGAAAGACTCTCGAGACTCGAAAGTGGCACTTGTTTTTTTAAGTAACCATAGATGCTCCAAGAGCCAGCAATAATTAAAGCCAAATATGGTGGGCGGCCATAAGAGTAGGTGAGGATGACCACCGCGATGCCGGCAAATGCAATTACGGCTCGATATGCCGAGCGGATTGGTTCATGTAAAACGGCAAACCCGATAATCATCGTTGCCAGCGGAGAAATAAAATAACCAAGTGCTGTTTCGATCACATTTTCGTGCACTACTGCCCAAACATATGTCGTCCAGTTGATTGATAGCAAGATGCTGGCAAGCGCAATTCGTAAACGCAATTTTGGGTCACGCAATGCCGCAACTAGCGAACTAAGGCTCTTGGTGTAGATGATTACTGTCAATAAAATTATCGACGAGGTAACAACTCGCCAACCGATTAATTCAAATGCATTAAAATCTTTAAGGAACTTCCAATAGATAGTCAGCAATCCCCACGTGATGTACGCGCCTAATCCGTACGCAACACCAGAACGTTCGGATGACTTGGACACGAGCATTCACCCTAGTCAGTAGCCTTTAATTAATGGTTGACGAGGCTTTTAAAGTTTGGCAACGTGTCTTGGCCCATGCGAGTCGTATCGGTGACACAACCTTGCAGTCTTTGTTTAGTCAAGACCCGGCTCGCGCTGAGCGTTTTAGTCGAACTCTAAGTGACTCTCGAGATGAAATCATTGTCGATTTTTCCAAACAATTGATTGATGATCAGACACTTGGCGAGTTATTGAACCTGGCTACTGATTTGCAAATAGTTGAGCAATTTGCCGAGATGCGCAACGGATCGAAAATTAACTGGACCGAGCAACAAGCGGTATTGCACACAGCATTGCGTGCCAACAGCGACAAACCCGTGATCGTTGATGGCATCGATGTTGTTGCCGAAGTGCATTCTGAGCTAAAAGCACTAAGAAAATTCGCTGAGTCAGTGCGTGATGTCAAGAAGTTCAAGAAAGTAGTCAGCATCGGCATCGGTGGAAGCGATCTTGGTCCTGCGCTTATCTACGATGCGCTGTCGCCGAGTTGTGAGTCGGCGGTTGAATGCTTCTTCGTGGCCAATGTTGACGCCCATGAGATCAACTCGGTTTTAAATAAATGCAATGCTGCTGAGACGCTGTTTATCATTTGTTCAAAATCTTTTAGCACCGCCGAGGCATTGTTGAATGCGAATATTGCTAAACGTTGGCTGGCCGAAAATTTGGGTGTTAAATCAGATAGTAAAGATCTCGCTGATCATTTTGTTGTTGTCTCGGCGTATCCGCAGCGAGCCGAACCAGCCGGCGTCGGCGCCGCAAACTTATTTAAGATTTGGCCTTGGGTCGGCGGCAGGTATTCAATCGCGTCGGCGATGAGCCTGGCACCGATGATTGCTTTTGGCCCAGATGTTTTCGATGAGTTTCTCGCCGGTATGCGTGCGGTCGATGATCAGATGCAAAATTCTGCTCCCAAGAATAACGTTTCGCTGATTCTCGGATTAATCGATGTATGGAACTACAGCGTGCTCGGATATTCGAGTCAAGCGTTTGTGCCTTATTCATATCAGTTACGCCTATTGCCTAGTTATCTGCAACAACTGATTATGGAAAGTAACGGCAAATCGGTACAAGTTGATGGTTCTGCAACTTCGATGCGAACCTCACCAGTTGTTTGGGGTGGCGTTGGCACAAATGCGCAACATGCATTTTTTCAACTGCTTCATCAGGGCACAGACATAGTGCCAGTTGAGTTAATTGGATTCGCTCAACCAACCCATAATGAATTTTCGTCTCACGACACCCTGATTGCCAATATGTTGGCGCAGTCAAAAGCATTGGCGTTTGGTCGAACAGTTGAAGAATTAAAACTTGAGAATTCGCAGGACGAGAATGCCGAGCATCGTGCGATGGACGGCAATCGACCGTCCACGACGTTGTTGGCTAACGCATTAACTGCACGAACACTTGGTGCGTTGATTGCAATGTATGAACATCGAGTTTTTGTCCAAGGTGTTGTATCGGGCATCAACAGTTTCGACCAGTGGGGTGTCGAATTAGGAAAGTCGCTGGCAAACGAAATTGTAAGTTCACTAAATAGCGACTCACCTAATCAGGGCGATAAAGATAGCCAGGACGCCTCAACTCAACGGCTAATAAACTGGTATCGCCAGCACCGAAAAAGCTGAGGGTACTCCTCGGGGTGGATAGTCAGGCGACCTACGCTAGGTCTATGCCTGTAAAAATTTCGCAAGCCGAGCGAATGATGAATTTGCTCGCTCTGCTCGTTGATCGCACGAGGCCGCTGACTTTGCGTCAGATTCGTCAAGACCTTGGCAAGCAATATCCGGATAGTGATGAAGCTGCTCGTGCGGCTTTTGAACGTGATAAAGCCGCGTTGCGTGAAATGGGAATACCGATTGAAACGAAAACTTTGGGTGGCGATGCTGCGGGCGAAGTTACATATTGGGTTAACCGTTCGAATTATGAACTAAGCGATTTGCGTCTTTCGGATGATGAGCGACTTGCGCTTCAACTTGCAGTAGCCACAGTTCGCCTTGGTGCTCAACATGGTGAAGAAGCATTATGGAAACTCGGTGGCGAACGAAAACTGCGACCAACTGCGACCAGTGTCAACATCGGATTAGTAGACGAAAATACGAGCGCAATTACTGATGCGGTGATGAAGCGACGAACGCTGAACTTCAACTATAAAGGTGAGAAGCGTGAAGTTGACCCCTATGGAATGTTGTCGCGTAGCGGGTTTTGGTACATCATTGGTTTTGATCATCTGCGCAAAGACCAAAGAGTATTTCGTGTTGATCGAATAGATGGCAACGTTGGTGTGAGTGAGGCTCGTGCTTTTACGACGCCGGTTGCATTTAATGTTGCGGCTGCTGTACCAACCGAAAAGCAAATGCTTGCTGCTGGAGACGGTGAACAGACAACTGCAGTAGTACTCGTTGACGCGGCGTTGGCCGCAGGAGTACGCAACGAATTTGGTGACTCAGCAGTAATTCGAGATCGCACTGATGGCAGCGTCGAGTTTTCGATTCCGTGTGCAAATATGTCGGCGTTTAGATTGTGGCTTTTTGCAATGGTTGAAAGCGCCGAAGTATTAGCCCCAGAGTCTGTGCGTGAACAAGTGGTGCAGTGGCTTGAAGAATTAGTGGCAGGCAAGTAATGGCTACCAAAAAACCAGTCAAGAAATCAGCCAAGAAATCAGCCAAGAAACTAGTTAAAAAACCAGTCAAGAAACTAGTTAAAAAACCGGGCCGACGCGGGCCGCGCAGTGCCGCGCAGCGAGTGACTGGTTTGCTTGTGATGTTGCCGTGGATCATGCAACGCAAGCGTGTGAAAATTTCTGCAATGGCCAAACAATTTAATCTCACTGAAGCCGAATTAATTGAAGACCTGCAAATGGCTGCTGTCTGTGGCGTGCCACCGTATACGCCTGATGCATTGATCGATGTATATATGGATAACGGCATGGTCATCGCCGAAGTGCCATTGGTGTTTTCGCGACCGTTGAAACTCAGCACAGCAGAATTGTTCGCAATTTCTGTGATGGCTCAGACAGCACTGCAGTTGCCAGGAGCAAACAAGAAGGGCCCGCTTTCGACTGCTTTAGCCAAGATTGCTCCGCTGATGCCTTCTGGCGCAGAAACGATCAAAGTCGAATTGCCTCGCACACGATTTGTCAAAGAACTACTTGAAGCAGCGAACTCTGGCGAGCGTCATGAAATTGAATATTTTTCTCCTGCATCACAGAAACGATCCACTCGAATAATTACCGTGCGAAAAGTTTTCGAAGATGCCGGACGTTGGTATGTCGCAGCCGATGATCACCAGTCAAGAGAGGATCGCGTGTTCAGAATCGACCGAATCGAACATCTCACTGCGGTTGGCATATTTGATGCAATCAAAGAAGTTCAGGACGAAGACTTGCCTTGGTTCTCGCAAAAAATGCCTCAAGTAACGCTGCGTGTTGAGCCCTCTGCGCGTTGGATAGTCGAGTCATACCCATATATCTCAAGAGTCAACAATCGAATCAATAACCGAGATGTTGTTGACATCACAATGTCAATTACTTCCGAACATTGGCTAGGGCGACTGTTGCTTCGTGCTGGCGGCGGTGTCAAGGTGTTGAAACCAGTTGAGTATCGAAATCTCGGCAAACAATCGGCACAAACAATTTTGGATCGCTATAAAAAGAGCGGAACCTCTATTTAATCAGGCACCGAAATGCGTTGCGAGTTGTTCGACAGTCGTGATTTTGTGCTCACGCAATAGGTGTGGCAAAACAAGCGCGGTCCCTAAGGCATCAGCAAGGGCATCGTGTGGGCGAGTAACGACAACGTTGTAGCGGGCAGTGACGTCTTTAAGGCGATGAGAAAGACTGCGTTTCGGGTCAAGTGCACGCGAAAGTTTTAATGTATCTAGAGGGCCGTTTGGACTAATCGCCATTTTGGCGCGACTGGCTTCTCCGTTGAGAAATGCAATATCAAACTTTGCGTTATGTGCAACAAAAACTGTGCTGGCGAGATAACCGTTTAGTCGCTCAAGCATTTCGCTCGGAGCAATGCCGCGCCGCAGATCTCGCCTTGTGATGCCGTGAACTTTATATGCGCCTAACCGCCCCGGCTTCCAAAAGTTGCGCTTGACAAAAGTTTCGTATTGTTCTTCGATGGTGCCGTCGGCCCGTGAAATTACGACGCCTAGTTGTAGTACATAATCTTTTGTGCCCGACAGCCCGGTGGTTTCGGTATCAACGACGGCAAAGCGAACATCTTCAAGCGAACTAATAGTTAGAACATTAAACATTGTTTGCAATATAACTAGTGAGTGTTGTAGTGCTGGCTATTTTGCTGAAACTTGAATTAGGGCTTTTATTGGCGCGTTCATTGTGCGGCAAGCGCTTTGGCAAAAATTTCACGATCAAAATAATCTCGCCACAATGCGATCTTGCCGTTATTGATAACGAATAAACCCGCAACGTCCAGATCCACCCATCGACCGTCAATTTCGAAGCGATCGGTGCGCTCATTCATGACTACGCCGTGTTCTAAATCGCCACTTGCAACTTGATGGTGGATTAACCATTCGTATGCCGAGCATTCGGCGAGAAACCCACCCAGGGTTTGTTCGATTGCGGTTTTGCCAAAGACTTTGGTGATTGGCACGTTGTCATATTCGCAGTCATCTGAAACCATCTCAAGTGCGGCGGTGAAGCGATGCCCTTGAATTAATTCGATAAAAGTTGTGACTAGAGAATCTGGATCTTTGGGTGCTGATGCCGATGTCATGGCTTCAATCATGACACGCCGACTACACAAAAATCAGCGTTACGAAAAGCCAGTTAGTGAACTAGCTGATTTCTTGCTCGGATGCCAATCGGCGCAGCAATTGTGAATCCTGCACGATGTCGCTCTTCTTCACTCTCTCCGCCCCAATAGCCGTATTCGTGATGCTGCCTTGCAAACTCAAAACATTGCGTCTGGACTGGGCAGACAATGCACAAAGACTGAGCCTTCGCTTCGCGACGATGTCTGGCCTGAGGCCGTTCTGCTTTTGGCGCGAAAAATAATCGCATTTTGCCTTTGCAATTTGCCAACCTACCCCAATTTAAAATTTCGTTCAAAGACTCAGATTCGGCTGTTTGCGCTTCAGTATCTATTTTGATGCTGATTACATTTGATTCAACGTCAGAACTGATTTGCTGTTTTAAGACAACGGGGTTTAAATCCCGATTCATTTTCGGGGCACACTTAGTGACAACCCGTGTTTTTAGCACTAAATGGAGATTATGACCGAATCTAGGCAAAGTCAATTAGTAAAGCATAAAAAACCGCTAAATCTAACGATTCTTTTCTATGATCTAGTTAGAGCAATTCTGCAGCCAAACTGGCCACTTCGCTGCGTTCACAAGCCTCAAGAGTTATGTGACCAAAGCAACTTTGTCCTGCGAATGCCTGTACCAGTACGGCTAAGGCGTTGTTTGACTCGCCCATATACGGCGCATCAATTTGGCTCGTATCCCCAGTGAAGATCACCTTGGTGCCATCTCCGATGCGCGTGAGGATCGTTTTGAGAGTGGTTGGCTCGAGGTTTTGGGCTTCGTCAACAACGACTATTTGTGCTTGCAGACTTCGCCCGCGCAAGAACGTCACCGACTCAAGAGTCAGTTGTCCGCGATCAATTAGATCATCGATTAGTCCTCGTGCATCTCGACTAGAGCGATCGTCGGTTAGTGCAACTACTGCATCGTGAATCGCCGACATCCATGGATCTAATTTTTCTTCAAGTCCACCCGGAAGAAAACCGACATCGGCGCGACCAACTGGAACGAGTGGTCGATAAACGGCGAGTCGTTCGTAGCGATGTTGTTCTACTACCTGTTCGAGGCCGGCTGCGATTGCGAGAAGGGTTTTTCCGGTTCCGGCACGACCATCGAGAGCCACAACCGTAATTTTTGGATCAAGTAGCAACTCAAGAGCAAACCGTTGCTCTTTATTTCGTGCACGAAGCCCCCACGCCTCTGGGGCAGACTGTTGGATTAGACGAAGTTCGTTGTCGTGGCAACGAGTGAGTGCAGATTGTGAGCCGCAACGCAAAACTGCGAAGTTGTTTTCATACAAACCAGCGGCTTGCTTGATTTCAGATTTTTCGATGCCTTCAGATTTGTAAAGGCTGTCGATTACTTCAACAGATGTATCGAAAGTCGCCCAACCCATCGGGCGTTCGTTTCGACCGCCGTTAACGGGGTGGTGTTCAAGGGCGGTTAATCCAAGGTGGGCGGCTTTAATCCGTAATGCGGCGTCATTTGAGACGATACAAGTCGATGAAATTGCAGCCTGACCAAGCGCGGCGCCAATAATTCGATTGTCCGGCACCTTTGGATCGAGTCCATGTTCGATCAACAAGTGACTCTGAATACCGTTGACTTCAATCTGCACCGTGCCACTCGTGTCCGTGCCATTAATCGGTGTCGGATCTTTCAGCGAACCACCTGCTTTGCGACGAAGTTCTTCGATTGATCGCAATGCATGTCGCGCCGAACGACCGACATCGTCCATACGAGTTTTTAATCCGTCAAGTTCTTCGATCACAGTTAACGGAATAACAATTGCGCAGTTCGGAAAACAATGCAAACAGTTTGGATCTGCAACCAACACCGAAGTATCAAGTACGACTCTCGACCCAACTGGTGTTACGAAAATTTCTGCGATCTGCGCCAGAGTTTTTTCAGAAAGAGAAGTTTGTGTTGACAACTGACCTAAGTGTGGTCGTTGCGCTGACGCGGATGGTGGATAGTTGGGATCAAAAAGTGCCTGAGAGCGTGAATTTATTTGATTTTTTAAAAATTTCTTTAAAATTCTTTTTAAAAACCGAAAATTAACTTGAGATTTGCTTCAATCGGGTTTTGTCGGTCTGGACCTGTGTAATCGTGCTTAATCATTCACGAATACCGCAAAATTCGCTGATGACAAAAGTTTCGAAGATCTTGACTCGGCGTTAAACCCTTATGTTATATAGGTTTTATCATGATGACTGATCAGCTGGCAGCGATTAAGCAACAAACATAAGGCATTGCTGAAATCGCAAAATTTTGTGATCGGAAATTAAAAAATCCGCAATTTTTTATAAATTTCGTCGTGTCGCGAAAAGTTTTCAAAAACCGTCGGAAATCCCGACAATGCTTGCAATTTCTTCTCAAACCTACTCAAATAGATGTTCAGCGGTAATCCGTAACCGAAGAAAGTAAGGTAATTGAAATGACTAAAGCAGAATTGATTGATGCAGTGTCACAGAAGGCAGGAGTGTCGAAGGCAGATGCCGAACGCACTATTGCAGAATTCTTTGACCTCGTCGTCTCATCCGCAAAGCAAGGCGACAAGGTTGCATGGCCGGGTTTCGGTTCGTTCAGCACCTCGAAGCGAAAGGCTCGCATCGGCAGGAATCCTCAAACTGGGGCTCCCGTGCAGGTGAAGGCTTCAACAGCGATGAAGTTCAGCTCGAGTTCAACACTCAAAGCTGCTCTTAATCCAAACCGTTAGACAAGAAATACCAAACAACAAGGAGAAATAAAATGGCAGCAAAAAAGCGCAAGAAGGCCAAAAAGGCCGCAAAGAAGGCACCTGCAAAGAAGCGTCGTAAGGCTAAGAAAAAGAAATAAGGCCTTAAGCCACTTTAAGCAAGTCGGTTCGGAATACTGCGAGGAGAGGGGCTTCGGCCCCTCTCCTTGTTTTTTTGTGGGGCTTCGGCTCGAATTTATTTTTTAGTTTTCTAGTTTTCTAGTTTTTGTGCGTGAGCCAGATCGTCTGCAGTGTCAATATCGACAGCCAGGCGTTGGTCTCGAATAATCCGCACCGTGAGACCACATTTTTTAGCCATTTCCTGGTGAACAAGAAAACTGTTTTTTCCGTAGGCGAATTCGAAGTCGCTAGCAGTTGGCAGAATCATCACATTCGTGCCATCTTCATGCCGATCAGGCACAAGAGTCACTGAAGTCTTCAATGTTTGCAGATCACAGTCGCGAAATAGATGCGAAAAGTTAGTTGCCAGCGGCAAGTCACTATGGGCAACTATCGCTAAATCAAATTTGTTGACACGAGCGGCATCTACGCCAGCACGAACTGCCGCGTTAAGTCCGACATCCGGTTGCCAAACAATTTTTGCATCAAGGTCGCGTGCCCAATGAGCAACATCTTGATCATCACAGACGACAAAAACTTCGTGCTCAGATGCGGCACGAAGAACTCGTTCTGCACACATTTTGGCGAGCACGAATCGCTCGGCAGGGGTCAGAAGATCTGAGAGACGTTCTTTGGCATGGTGAAACGCCTTGATTGGGATAACGATTGCAAGCGCCGCTGCGGTCAGCGCTGACGTCTCTGAAGGCACCAGCGAAGCCTACGGTTGCAGGGCGCGAAGTAAAAGAAACTAATAGTTGGTGCCCGCATACGCTGAGGTTCGTGAAATCACATATTGCGGTCGTTGGTGCCGGATCTTGGGGTACGACGGTTGCCAGCACCGTGGCGCAAAATCAGTCGACGATGTTGTGGGCCAGGCGGGCCGAACTCGCAAAACAAATCACAATACAGCACGAGAATATTGACTATTTACGAGGATCAGCGCTTACCGAGAGTTTGTCGTGCTCGTCGAACT
This sequence comes from Actinomycetes bacterium, assembly GCA_014190295.1. Lineage (GTDB taxonomy): Bacteria > Actinomycetota > Acidimicrobiia > Acidimicrobiales > Ilumatobacteraceae > BACL27. The sequence goes on from BJGF01000010.1 coordinate 10,997, forward strand.
TGCAAGATGTTGTGAGCGATGCATCAATCGTGATGATGGCCGTGCCGTCAAATGGATTTCGTGACGTGCTTGTTGAAGTTGCAAAGTACGTTTCGCCTCGAGTGCCGATCGTGAGTTTGACCAAAGGTCTTGAGCGAGACACATTGAAGCGAATGACTGAAGTTGTCGCCGATGTTTTGCCACGTCACTGCGTCGCGGTGTTGACAGGCCCGAACTTGGCACACGAAATTCTGGCTGGACAACCTGCAGCCACGGTCGTTGGATGTGACGACGACGAAATCGCAAAGCAAATTCAAGTTCTTCTGACTCGACCAACATTGCGTGTATATACAAATCCAGATGTTGTTGGTTGTGAAATCGGTGGTGTAGTAAAAAATGTGATTGCGATTGCTGCCGGCATTGTCGAAGGAATGGGCTTTGGCAACAACTCAAAAGCGACGTTAATAACTCGCGGGCTAGCCGAGATGTCGCGACTCGGTGTTGCTCTTGGCGCTAACCCAACCACATTTACCGGTTTGGCAGGCATCGGTGACGTTGTGGCAACCTGTGCGTCAGCGCAGAGCCGCAACACGGCAGTCGGTGTGCGTCTTGGCAAGGGTGAGTCGATTACGTCGATCACGGCATCAATGAAAATGGTCGCCGAAGGTGTCAAGTCTTCGCTGTCTGTCTTGCAATTAGCGCAGAGTTGCAAAGTCGATATGCCGATCACTGAGCAAGTTGCAGCGGTTTGCGAAGGGACCATCAGTGCCAAAGATTCTCTCGTGCGACTGATGTCGAGAGTCAGCAAAGCAGAGTTGGATTAATGCTTGCAGTTGGTGTGCGCGATGCTGCTTGGCGAAGCGAAGTCACCCCTTGGGGCGATGTATTAGTTGACGACGAGGTTCGTTTGCGATGGTTTATTGCAGCAGATGATCGTTGGTACGAGCCAGCCCGTGAAACGACGGTTCGGCAACGCCAAATTTCCGGTGTGCCGATTGTTGAAACACGAGTCAAGGTGCCAGGTGGCGACGCTGTGCAACGTGTTTATGGTGTTGCAAATTCTGGTGGTGCAATTGTTGTTGAAATTTATAACGACTCTTCGTTGCCGTTTGCAGTTGCGTTTGACCGCTCTGATATTTCGTCGATGCGTGCACCAAGCCCAACTGGAGTACAAGGCATCGACCTGCCAAGTGGCAGCGTGGTGTTTCCGGTTGGGCATCATGCCACGATGCGTGTAGCGATTCGCATCAGCGCAAATGGACAGACTGTAAGTCAGTTTTTAGCGAGCGAACTTGAGGCACTGCCGAGTTTCGAGCAAGTCGAGCGCGGATGGATTGCGGCACTGCAAATATCTAGTCGTGTTGATGTGCCCGATGCTTCGTGGGCGACATTGCTGACACAAAAACGCTGTGAGATATTACTCAGCAAGCCACAAATATTTGATTCTCATACTGATGATGTTGAATTTGTTTTGGATATTGCCGAGCGTGTGCGAATGGGCGACAAGGCGATGCACTTATCGAGTGATATCGCAGTTGCCGCAGAAAAAATTATTAAGCGTTGTGTTGAAAATAAAATTGTTCAATGGGATGAAGATCGTGCGATCTTGTCTGCGAGTATGTTGTTGCATCAAGCAGGTGAGCGCCGCGGGCGAGATGATCTTGCGCGCATTTGGTCGAGGCTCACGGAGACAAACAGATCGCGTGAGCTGACTGCATTTATTAAATCAAGTTCGCGTTGTGCGTCGTGGATCGAATCGCAACTAGTGGCGTACCGTCGCGACGGCTCGGTCGATATTTGTCCGCGTGGTATCGACCAATCTTGGCTTGGGGTGAACTTTGAATGTCACAAACTGCTGGCAACACCCCAGCACAAAATTTCGTTTGCGGTTCGCTGGCACGGTGATCGACCTGCATTGTTGTGGGATTTAGATGGGCCAGCTGGTGTGCGGGTTGTGGCAAGCGCAGTTGACAGTTCATTCTCAACTACAGACGCACGTGGCGAAACTTTGCTCAGTGGGTTTGCAAATCTTGGCGCGAAATAGGCTGAAGTTATGAACGCACCTGAATCTTTGCCGCTCAAATTAACTCAGTGGACATCATGTGGAGGATGTGCGGCAAAATGGGGCGCATCATTGCTCACAGATCTTGTAAGCGAACTTGCCAACGGTGCACAGTCGACAATTGATCCGGCACTATTAGTTGGACTCGCACCATTTGATGACGCCGCGGTCTATCAAGTCAGCGACGATGTGGCTCTTGTAAGTACGACAGATTTTTTTCCGCCTCTTGTTGACGACCCGGATGATTTTGGTGCAATCTCGGCAGCCAATGCCTGCAGTGATGTTTTTGCGATGGGCGGGCGAGTTGTAATGGCAGTAAACATCGCCGCATTTCCTGAGCATTTTCCGCGTGAGGCGATCTCAACAATTTTTGCCGCTGCTGCTCGAGTTGTGGCGCTCGCAGGTGGATCAGTTGCTGGTGGTCACACGATTCGCAACCCTGAGCCAGTTTTCGGACTCGCAGTGCAGGGAGTTGTGGATCCCAAAAAAATATTTCGCAAAGCCGGAGCTCGCGCGGGTGATGTTGTATTACTTTCTAAACCACTCGGCACGGGTTTAACACTTGCAGGTGGAACCGACAAAGAAAAACTTGTAGCGATCGCTGGCATGCGCGAGTTGAATCGTCGGGCGTCTGAACAATTACAAAATCTCGGCACCGATGTGCACGCGGTAACAGATGTAACGGGATACGGGCTTGCAGGTCACGGATGGGAAATGTCGCAACGTTCTGGTGTGCAGTTGATTTTAGATTCGTCCGCGTTGCGCGCTTATCCAGGCGCACTTGAGGCGGCGCAACGTGGTGTCAGAACTGGTGGCGACCCACGCAATCGAACATATGTTGAAGGTCATTTCTTGGTCGAAGGCTCAATTAATTTGGTCGATGATGCGGGTGTTGCGCTGTGTATGGATCCGCAAACGAGCGGAGGCTTGCTCGCTGCAGTTACTCGGCAGGCTGCCGAAAAACTTTTACAAGACGAAATGTGGTGGCGAGTCGGCGAGTTCACTTCTGCGAGCGCGAGTGTGCGACTGCGTTGATGTGAAGAATAGAAAATGAGAAAAACTAAGCCGTGGCCAAATGCCTCGCGCGAACGTGCGTTGCGCGAAAGTGGCGCAAACACGATTATCGGAATTGACGAAGTTGGCAAGGGCAGTTGGGCTGGGCCACTCGTGATTGGTATCGCAATGCTGAGTGATGATGTAATTTTTTCTGACGAGCCGGCGCTTGCACTTGGTGGTGTACGCGACTCAAAACAACTTTTAGAAGCCAAGCGTGAGGCGATGTTCGATGAAGTTGCAGCGAAATGTTTTAGATGGTCAACAGGTATAGCAACGGATCGTGAGTGCGACGAGTTGGGCATGGTGGCGGCGCAACGACTAGCGACCACGCGTGGGTTTGCGGCACTGGGTTTAGATTTGGGCAAGGTCACAGACCCTGTTGTAGATGTCGCAGTTGTTGACGGCCGATGGGATTTCGTTTCGCCACATGCGCGCAAAGTTTTGCTTGAAGTTAAAGCAGACGTGAACTGCGTTTCGGTTGCCGCAGCATCGGTTTTGGCAAAAGTAACTCGAGACCGAATGATGCGCGAATTCGCCAATGATTATCCACAATGGCATTTTGATACGAACAAGGGTTACCCATGCCCCAAGCATCGCGCGGCGCTACAGGGTTACGGGCCGTCGGCGATTCATCGCACCTCATGGGCATTCATGCCTAACTATGTGCCTTGGCTAGATAACTAAATTTTCACTTAGGCGTTTAAGGCTGGATCGGTCGCGCTTATTTTTGTGGCGACTTCGGATCTACGTTCGTAGATAACTACTGCAAAAAGGAACGCAAAAGCTAAAGAACCTATGAGCCAGATTGCTTCTGGGGCTGGACCGAAATTCCACCACCACTCGCGCGGATTGTTTAGTGATTTGCCAATAGATACATCTTGCCCTGTTGTATAACGGCGCAACACTGTCCGCAACCCAATTGAATTTGCAATAGATGCTAAAACTGCAACCGCTGTAACTAATGAATTGGGAAAGCGTTCTTGTTTGTTTGCGGCTGCAGTGATTAAAATTGCGATCACAAACGGCAAAAAGTATCTGGGTTGAATATCGTCACCAATTTCTGAAAGAGATTTTTGCAAAACGGCAAGAATTATTGCGCATAAGACAAAAATTGAGGCTCCGACTGCGAGTCGTGTTGTTTGATTTGATTTTTGGATGGAGAATATAAGCAGAAGCAAGAAGGCCTGAAATGCGAAAAGCCAAACGATTTGTGGTGTTCTTATTTCAAACCAGCCCAATCCCCAGCTACCAAAAAAACCTGTTACAAATCTTGGCAAGCCAATGAGATTAGAAATTATCAAACTTGCTTTATCCGGAACCTTATTACTGAAGAAATTTTGATACAAGATGTTGGCAGAAATATTTTGGAATCTGTCAAGCTCTCGAGAAAAAAAGACAATCACAGATGCCAGTACTGGCGCCAGCAATATTGATTTCAGGTCAGTTTTTTTGTGGAGCTTTTGCAAGATTAAATAATAGATTGCAGAAGCGATAAGTACTAGCGGTAACGACAACATCACATACATCATTAGAGTGATAGTCCACCAAGGTATTGAATCCACGCCTAGTGTCCGAAAAAATTTTGTTCCTATAATAAAGTGAAAACGATTTGTTTTCACAAAAATTTTGAAAATAATAATCACACAAATTAATATGTACGGGGCAAACCAAAGTGCATGTTTGCCAATTTTTCTCAACTCGGTTTTAAAACGAATTATGAAATGCGAGAAACTAACTAAAATTGCAAGTGCAATCAACACATAAGTGCCTTCACTGCGTGCTGAGGTCGTGAGCCAAAAACTTAGAGCAGAGAGTGCAACGAAGGCACTAGTTATTCTTTGGTCATCTCGGTGTTCTATAACTCCGATGACTGAAAATACAAAGCAAGATGTTCCTATAAAAAACCAACTTGAAGTATTTACTGAGCCAATAAAATATGTAACTACTGGTGTGATAATAGATAGCCAAGCAATAAAGGTGTCCAGACCTTTTCTTCGGTTTAGCGACACGGTTCCGACTATTAGTAATGCGGCAATCAGCGAATTGAACAATCTCATCTGAACTACGCTTTTCTGAACATCAGATCCAACAAAATTGCGCATCATGTTTAGATAAGTTTTTGGATACAAACCTCTGTTGAAGCTGTCGGCTCTGCCGGTTTGGTCGATTGATTCACTTTGGCACGCCGCACTTGTGTCGCCGGCGCTTATCTGCATACATTGGCCAGACTCACCAACCAGCCAGGGGACTAAAACTACCGTCGGCTCATTAATTTTTAATTTACAGTCTTTGGTCTCTCCATAAACATCGATGCTGGTTGATCCAGACTCAAGTTGACCGGTCGAGCCAGACTCAAGTGGGCTCGCTAAGCCAGACTCAATTCGAGTGCTCATCAAGTTATAGTCGTCGACTCCTGGAACATCTCCACACCAAATACTGGTCAGAACATAATTCTCGTCGGGGGTGCCACCTACGGCTGAACTCATTGACCACGCTGCGAGAGTGAGAAACAATAAAACTACCAGCAGTAATCTCGTTGACAGATAGCCAACGAGAGTCTTTTTGTTTGTCATGGCTGTAAAACTATATCTAAATTTTTTGGGTGCCGACTTTGATGTCGCGGAATGCAGATTTTGAATCGATGCCCGTATCTTTTGGCAAACCAAGTACGCGCTCACCGACGATGTTGCGCATCACTTCATCTGATCCGCCGGCAATGCGCATGCCAGGCGCACCCAGCAAAAACTGACTCCATGAGTAGGTACCCCATTCGCCAGTGTCGGCTTGCAATTTACTGCCTAAGACAAGACACAAGAAATCATTCATCCGTTTTTGATTATCGACCAAGGCCATCTTGGCGATCGACATTTCTGGTCCAGGTGTTTGTCCGGCGCGAATTTTGTCGAGTGCACGTTGATTGTTGTAGCCGGCAACTTTTGTACGGATAAATAAATCGGCCATTTTTTCACGCACGATCAGATCTTTGGACAATCCGAAGTGCTCAACCATGGCTTGAATTCTCGTGAAAGCAGAAGTTTCACCACCACCAGCAGTGCCAATTGCGGCACGCTCGTTCATCAAAGTTGTTAACGCCACGCCCCAACCATTATTAACTTCGCCGAGTCGATAACTATCTGGCACGCGAACTTCGTTATAGAACACTTCATTGAAACTTGCACCACCCGTCATCTGACGAAGCGGACGAATCTCGATACCTGGTGCGTGCATGTCAACGATGAACCCAGTCAAACCTTTATGTTTTGGCAAACCAGGATCGGTACGACAGATAATTTCACCGATATCGCTGAATTGCGCACCCGATGTCCAAACTTTTTGACCGGTGATGATCCATTCGTCGCCGTCCCGTTCGGCTTTGGTTTGCAAAGATGCAAGATCGCTGCCTGCGCCCGGCTCTGAAAACAATTGACACGCCACAATATCGGCGCGCCACATTGCACGCAGAAACTTTTCACGTGCTTCATCGCTGGCGTGCGCGAGAATTGTTGGCGCAACCATTCCTAATCCGATTTGAAAGATTGATTGGCTTGGGATTTTGTATTGCGACTCGGCTTTGTTGTATGCCTTTTCGAACTCGTTAGTTAGGCCAGCGCCACCGTATTGAGTTGGACCAGTGATCCAACCAAAACCAGCGTCGAACTTTTGCTGACGCCATTTTTTAGCTTTCGCAACTACCTCATCTTCGGATTGTTTGCTACGTTCCTCAAACATCGAGACGTTGTCTGAGCCTTCTCCCCAGACGAAAGCTTTTTGAGACTCACGCGGTTCGGCGTTAGCGGCGAGAAATTTGTGTGCATCAGCAGTAAATTGTTGGATTGTTTGCTCAGAAGTTGTAGCCATGGCTTCTAACCGTACTTGCACGCAAGCATTTAGGTGAAAGCGTAAGAATGCTCGTAAAACCGTGCAGTATCTGTTCGTTTTGACTAGCCTGCCTGAGATGGGTCAGCCAGTAGATGTCAAGCAAACCGTTGCTGGAGTGCCCGGTCGCATTCGTTTTGAATTAAATCGAACCCTTACTGGGCAGGGTCACGAAAGATTTGCGAGTGCGGCGCAGGCAATTGGTCCGCGTCCAGCCGCCGAATTGGCGCGAAGACTTTTTGCGAGTGGTGCCGTAACTGGCGTGCATCTATTTGCCAATATTGTGACGGTTGATCTTGTCGCTGGTTCAAGAGACAGCGACTTGGCGCAGATAGTCACTGACTTGCATCAATATTGGAAACCAGGAATGAAACCGCCGAGTGTTGAAGAGTTGTTGGCCCGAGTTGCGCCCGCAGTTGTAGAAGCGACGAATACTGACAGTTCAGCGCCAGAACTCAGCGCCGCCGAAAAACTAATCCCCCCACATTTGTTAGCGCGAAGCAGAGCCGCACGAAGTAAGGCTCAAGTTAGCTAGCCGCACGAAGTAAGGCTCAAGTTAGCTAGCCGCACGAAGTAAGGCGCTAGCTAACTAAACAGCGAGCTAGTCGCACGAAGTAAGGCTGGTATTTCAAAGTAATTTGTTGCACGACAACAAAGTTTGTCGATAATCGTTATACCGTTTAAGTCTTGGCATCTACGATTTTGACACTAACCGAAGTGGCTGAAGCCCTCGACGTTCATTACATGACGGTGTATCGCTATGTGCGCGAGGGCATGTTGCCGGCAACTCGCGTCAATCGTTCGTGGCAAATCAAACGAACTGATTTGAAAGAATTTGAATCGGCCCGTGCAGGCAACAGCAAACAAGTCGGCCAGTCAGCCAGCAAAACTTCTCGTAAAGCTCGACATGGTGCGCGAGATACAGCGCCTTGGGTTGAACGAGTTGTGTCGCGACTAGTTGAAGGTGATGAGCGAGGTTCGCTGAAAGTTCTTGAAGCAGCATTGCGCAGTGGCCACGATATTCACGGTATCTATATAGATGTTTTGTTGCCATCACTCGTTGCGATTGGCGACCTTTGGCATCGACAGAAAATAGATATTTATGTTGAGCACCGTGCAAGCGTCATTATTATTCGTTTGATTAGTCAAATTAGTCCAAGATTTTTACGTCGCGGGCTTGATCGCGGCACGATAATTGTTGGCGCGCCTGTGGGCGAAGAGCATTCAGTTGGAATCTCAATTATTGCCGACCTGCTGCGTTACGAGGGTTGGAATGTGTTCAACCTTGGGGCAAATCTTCCTGCAAGCGAATTTGCCAAAGTGGTCGAAAATACTCAAGACTTGGTTGCCGTTTGTGTCGTCGCAACGATGGCGGATTCGTTAGTCGAAACATCTAAATCAATTTCGGCTATTCGTAAAGTCGCTCATCGCGATATCAAATGCTTTGTTGGCGGAGCCGCAATTAAATCCAATGTGCATGCTCAAAAACTTGGCGCAGACCATTGGGTTGCAAACCCACGAGATTTTTTCGTTTCCTTAGATTTGCTGAGCAGTAAGGCCGGCTAACTTCACCTAGTTACTACGAACATATGTTCGCTACAGTGCAGGTATGCAGTTATTGGCACCAGAACGATTAGTTGTCGCAGATGATGTGTGCAAGTTATTGCCCGATTCGGGTTTGGTGCGTGGGCGCATCATCCGTTGCAGCGGTGATGCCGGGTTGTCGCTAGCGCTTTCACTTTGTTCGCGTGCGACGCAACAAGGTTCGTGGCTTGGTGTCGTTGGCGTTGCGCATCTTGGTGTGCTTGCTGCAGTCGAGCACGGTGTCGCCCTCGAGCGAATGGTGTTAGTGCAACCACCCAATACATCGCGCGAATGGTCGGTCACTGTTTCTGCTGTGATTGATGGTTTTGATTTGTTGGTCGTGGCAGTTCCGGCTCGACTGTCAGCCAACGACGCCAGGCGAGTGCAGACAAGATTGCAATCCCGTCGCGCGGTGATGATCATCGTTGACAATATGACGCTCTCACGGTCGACTTCTAGATTCGCACCTGAACGCGAGCCAGATCCATTTGTTGCTGATGTTATTTTAGATACCAAAACCAAAAGTTGGAGTGGCATTGACAACGGTTCTGGTTATTTGCAGCATCGTGATGTGAGCATTCGAGTTAGCGGGCGTCGAGTTGCACGCCAGCGCGAACATTTAGTCACACGTCGGTTCTAATTAGTTAGTCAATCCGTGTTTGCATCTAAGCGATTAGCAGTTTTGCAATGTCTCGACTGGTCGGCAGTTGTTGCAGCGAAAAGCTCGAACAGCCCGTGCGCCGTTGTGCACGGGCAACGAGTTATATCTCGCACGTCTGCTGCGATGCGATACGGCGTACAAGTTGGCATGCGCCGTCGGCATGCTCAGGCATTGTGCCCAGATATAGAAATTGTTGCACACGAACCAAATCGTGACCGCAGTGCTTTCGACACAGTCGTACGCACAGTCAACGAACTCGTACCACTAATCGAAGTCAGTGAGCCAGGCTTGATTGTGTTTGCTGCACGCGGTCCATCTAGATATATGGGCGGTGATGAGCCAATGGCTTTAAAAATAATTGATGCACTAAAAACTTCGATTGCCGCTAATTCGTTAGTTGGTGTTGGTGTCGCCGATAGCCGTTTGGCTGCAAATATTGCTGCTCACACCAGCGCCGTGTCGAGCAACGAATCAGGTTTGTTTGCGCCGTATCTTGTTGAGCCAGACAAAACCAGTGACTGGCTTGCCCCGCAGTCTGTGCGAGTCCTCAGTGAATTCGCAAACATCAATCGCGAAACGATTTCGTTGCTTGAGCGACTCGGGTTAAACACACTGCACGATGTTTGTGCACTTGGCGAGTCGGTGTTGGCGGGTCGGTTTGGTGAGTTAGGGGTTGAATTGCATCGGCTTTCTCGTGGTGATGAGCAACACCAACTTGTTGTAGTTGCGCCACCCCCAGAACATCTTTGTGTTGAAAAATTTGACGAGCCAGTTTGTGATCAACAAGTTGTAGTTAACAGTGTGCAGCGAATGGCCAGCGCATTTACTGAGTATTTTTCAATTCATGGCACTGTTTGTGTGCGGGTCATCATCGCATTTGAATCAGAAGACGGCAAACGTTCTGAGCGATTGTGGTATCGGCCACAAGGCTTAACAGCGAGTGCAATTGTTGAAAGTGCAAAATGGCAACTTGAGGCTTGGCTAGTTGCTACCGGTCTTGCTAACGGTTTGGCTCGCGTGCAGTTGATAGCCGATGAAGTACGCGCCGACACGGCGCGTCAACTTAAGTTGTGGGGTGGCACTACGCAAACCGACGTAACAGCGACACAGGCAATTGGTCGGTTAAGCGAATTGTTGGGTTCGTCGGCTGTGCAGATTGCCAAGTGGCAAGGTGGTCGCGATCTTTTAGATAGTTATGAACTTGTTTCAGCAACACATCTTCAAACTATTGATAGTGCCAATAGCGATAAACAATCCACGGTGGCAAAATGGCGCGGCGCACTTCCGACTCCTTCGCCGAGTGTTGTTTACAATGAGCCAGTTCAGGTGCAAATAAATGACCAACACGGAAAGTTGCTAAGTGTCAGTGCACGTCACGAGTTGAGTGCTTCGCCAGTTGTCGTAATTATCGGCACAACGAGTTACAAAGTTATTTCATGGGCAGGCCCATGGCCAGTTGAAGAGCGTTGGTGGGATACCGCTCGTGGTCGACGATTAGTTCGGCTGCAACTAGTTTGTGAAAAAATTACAGTCGAAGATACATCGCAGATTTCAGCGATGTTGGCGATACTTGAACACAGTGAGTGGACAGTTGCTGCAATCTACGGCTAGTCAAAGGGCACGATATTGTGCACTTGATGATTTCTGATGCCGGCGTTGAATTTGTAATAAAGTTTTGTGCAGATTTAGCAACTCACGAACCAATTGACGATCGCGAGCGAGAGTCGATCAAAGTTTTTTGCGAACTTGCGCCGTTATTGCGTGCACCATTTGACGAACACAGCGACACAACTCATGTCACTGCTTCGGCGATTGTTGTTGGTGCGCCTGGCGTGGTGTTGCATTTGCATAAACGCCTGAATATGTGGTTGCAGCCAGGTGGTCACATTGATGCCGGAGAATCAATTGATCAAGCAGCGTTACGCGAAGCGCGTGAAGAAACAGGTTTGCAGTTGCATCATTTCGTGAACGAACTAAATAACTTGCCGAGATTCATTCATCTAGATGTTCACCCGGGCCCCCGCGGCCACACCCATCTAGATGTGCGATATTTATTGATCGCATCCAATGAAACTTTTGCGCCAGTCGAAGGTGAAAGCAAAGAAGTGAAATGGTTTGGATGGGATCAAGTTTTAGATAAAGCCGAAGACGGCGCTCGGGGTGCGATTCTTGCGGCTCGTAAAATCATTAATTTATAGGGTTTCAGCAAAGATCTTAGCCTGATAGCGAACATATGTTCGCTATCATAATTTGAGTGTCTGACTACGCCGAACTGCATTGCCGTTCAAACTTTTCGTTTTTGTTTGGGGCTTCACACCCCGAACAACTTGTTGAGGCTGCAATCAAAATGCAACTCAGCGCACTTGCGTTAACCGATCGCAACGGTCTCTATGGTGTCGTGAGATTCGCCCAAGCGGCGCGTGCACTTGGCTTGCCGACTTTATTTGGTGCCGAGTTGCTGTGCACAGAAAATAAAAATTCATCTCAAGCAGACATTGTTGTTATCGCCGACGGACCATCTGGTTATGCACGATTATCTCATGCGATAACACTTGGCCAATTAGCCGGGGCGAAATCTGCGCCTGTGTTTACGACTGAGAAGATTGCAGATGTTGTTGCTGACAGTTGTTGGGTTTTGACAGGCACCAGCACTGGGTTGATTACTCAAGCACTCGAGCAACATGGTCCTGAGATTGCCGGGCGACGGTTGCAACAATTAATTAATGAGTTTGGTCGCGATCGTGTGCTGGTCGAATTATGGGATCACGGCGACCCGCTCGATTCGGTTCGAAACGATGCACTGGTACAAATTGCAATGCGTCATGATGTGCAGTGCATTGCAACAAACGATGTTGCTTATGCATCGTTGCGTGAACATCGCCTAGCAGTCGCACTTGCAGCAGTTCGACAGCGGACGAGTCTTGACGAAATAGATCTGCAATTACCACCAGCCCCAAGTGCGTACATTCGTAGTAGTGCTGAGCAGCTTCGCAGGTTTGCTAGATACCCAGGTGTTGTTGAACTCACAACCGAAATAGCAAGATCATCGGCATTTGACTTATCGCTTGTCGCACCAAAGTTGCCACCATTTATTTGCCCGAATGGTTTAGACGAAATTTCATATTTGCGATTGTTGGCTGAGCAAGGTGCGACTCGCAGATACGGGCCAAGACCAACAACACAAGTTGAGGATCTCTCGCTTAGATCTAAAGCCTGGCGAACAATTGATCACGAACTAGAAATAATCGAAAAACTCAATTTCGCCGGATACTTTTTGGTTGTCTGGGACATCGTGCAGTTTTGTGAACGTTCAAATATTTTTTGCCAAGGTCGGGGTAGTGCCGCCAACAGTGCCGTGTGCTTTGCACTCGACATCACCAAAGCCGATGCTGTTTCGCTGGGTTTATTGTTTGAGCGATTTTTATCCACTGAGCGTGACGGTCCACCAGATATCGACATAGATATTGAAAGTGGTCGGCGTGAAGAAGTTATTCAATATGTTTTTAACCGCTATGACCGACATCATGCCGCACAAGTCGCAAATGTGATCACATATCGTTCACGTTCGGCGATTCGCGATATGGCTAGGGCGCTGGGCTTTGCGCCAGGGCAGCAAGACGCATGGAGCAAGCAAGTCGGCGTGTTCGGTTCGTTGGCAAGCGATTCTAAAACTGGCGAAATTAATACCGGTCACGAGATTCCTGCACAAGTAATAGAACTTGCGCGGCAAGTTTTAGATGCCCCGCGACATTTGGGTGTGCATTCAGGCGGCATGGTGATTTGTGATCGACCAGTCAGTGAAGTTTGCCCGGTCGAGTGGGCACGAATAAAAGATCGCAGTGTGCTGCAATGGGATAAAGACGATTGTGCGGCGATCGGTCTCGTTAAGTTTGATCTACTTGGTCTTGGCATGCTCTCGGCATTGCATAATGCCGTTGATTTAATCGCCGAGTTTCGTGGCAAAAAAATTGATCTAGCAACAATCCCGCAAGATGATGATGTCTATGCAATGTTGTGTCGTGCCGACACGGTCGGGGTGTTTCAAATCGAGTCACGTGCGCAAATGGCGACATTGCCACGACTCAAACCACGAAGATTTTATGATCTGGTTGTTGAAGTCGCGCTAATTCGACCAGGACCAATTCAGGGTGGCTCGGTGCATCCATATATTCGTCGTCGCAATGGTGAAGAACCAGTTACGTATTTGCATCCATTGTTAGAAAATAGTTTGGGTAAAACCTTGGGTGTGCCATTGTTTCAAGAACAGTTAATGCAAATGGCAATTGACGTTGCAGGGTTTACTGCAACACAAGCCGATGAATTGCGTCAAGCAATGGGATCAAAACGTTCGCACATGCGGATGCAAAAACTTCGCCAGCGACTTTACGATGGCATGTCGCAACGCGGAGTCATCGGCTCAGTGGCTGATGAGATTTTCGAAAAGATGCAGGCGTTTTCGAATTATGGGTTTCCTGAAAGTCATTCTGTCTCTTTTGCATATCTTGTTTATGCCTCATCATGGATCAAATATCACGAGCCCGCCTCGTTTTATGCGGCACTACTAAACGCTCAGCCGATGGGTTTTTGGTCGCCACACTCGCTTGTGCAAGATGCTCGTCGGCACGGCGTAGTTGTGCATAGTCCAGATTTGAACGTGTCAAAAGCCGGTGCAACTTTAGAACCATGTCACGAGTCAACTGGCGGGTTCGCAGTACGACTTGGTATTTCTAGTGTGCGTGGTATCGGATACGAACTGGCGTCTGCGATAGAAGCAGCACGGCCGTTCACAAATATGGAAGACCTTGTGCGTCGAGTGCCGCAACTGAATCTTTCGCAGATCGAAACATTGGCAACAGCAGGCGCCTACACGCAGTGTTTTGATATATCTCGTCGAGATGCATTGTGGTCTGCAGGGGCGGTAATTCAAAGTCGTCCTGATCGCCTTGCTGGTGTCACGACTGGGAGTCAGTCGCCACAATTGCCAGGAATGCAACCAATCGAAGAATCGATTTGCGATTTATGGGCGACGGGTGTTTCGCCAGAAGGTCACCCAACCCAGTTCGTGCGAAGTCAGTTAACAAAACTTGGTGTGCTTACCGCAATTGAGTTGCCTAACATCGAGAACGGCTCACGAATATTTGTCGGCGGTGTGGTTACACATCGTCAACGACCGTCAACAGCACGTGGTGTGACATTTATTAGTCTCGAAGACGAAACAGGCTTAATAAATGTGATCGTCTCGCAAGGTTGTTGGAAGCACTTTCGTAATATCGCAATAAATGCATCAGCCTTGGTAATTCGAGGACGAATCGAATCTGCTCACGGAGTAGTCAATATCATTGCCGAACATTTAAGCGAACTAAAAATTCATGTTCAGCACAATTCTCAACAGTCGGCCGAGAATTATGACAAAGTATTAACGTCAAGAAATTTTCGCTGAAGCCGCAACTATGCCGAGACCAACAAACACGACCCCAGCGATGTACCGCTGAACAAACGGCAGTGTTTTGCCTTTTGCGAGCACTTCACGCAGAGAACTCGCGGTAACTGCGTAGATTCCGTCGGTAATGAAACCGCAAGTTACAAAAACTATGCCGAGTATTAATGCTTGTAGCGCGTTTGAGTTTTTTTCTTGGTCAATGAACTGAGGAAGAAATGAGAGAAAGAAGAGCGCAATTTTTGGATTAAGCGTGTTGATGATAAAGCCTTGGCGAAATGCTTGAAGTTTGGTCATCGAACTAGCCGATGAGTCAATCTCCGCAGGCCGACGAGCAAGTGTTCGCAAACCAACGAACACAAGATATAACGCTCCTAAATATTTCACAGTGTTGAATGCGTTTGGTGATGTTGCAAGAATTGCTGACAAGCCGGCAGTGGCAGCCAACACGTGCATGAATGTTCCGAGCTCGATGCCTGCGACCCCTGAAAACCCAATTGTGCGGCCATCGGAAACGCTTCGATTGATGATGTATAAAACAGCAGGACCCGGAATAACTAGCAGCGCTATCGATGCAATCGCGAACGAGATCAGAGAATTTATATCGGGCATCTATTGATCTGGCTGTTCGTTTAGACCGTCATTGAAGCCACGGTACATTTCATAAATTTCTTTGCATGCCTGACACATCGGCAATTGTTTCGGGTCGCGGGATGGCACCCAAACATGACCACATAAAGCTTCAATTGGAGTGCCATTGATACGGGCTTCCAATACTTTTGCCGCGGCTGACTCATCTTTTTCTGTCTTGACAATGTGGGCGACTAATGGTTTGCCGGTCTGTAAAACATTTTCTGTTTGGCGCTCAATGACCGTACTTGGTGACGTCTCGGTGGTCGATAACTGTGTTGAGCGCACGATTCATTAAACCATGTTTGCTCGCATCTAGACTGCGATTATGCCCGTGTATGAATTTCGTTGTCGAACTTGTGATCAAACATTTGAAGAACGTCGTTCGATGTCGCAGGCCAACGAGCCAGCCAAGTGTGCGCAAGGCCACGAAAATTCTGTGCGATTGCTCTCTGTGTTTGCGTCGGTTGGTGGTGGCTCGAGTGCGAGTTCAGCGCCGTCAATGCCCGCACCAAAAATGGGTGGCTGCGGTTCTGGTTGCGGTTGCCACAGTTAACTAGATAACGCGTAGACGTCGCCTGAGGCGACTAAAAACCAGTCAGAAAGATCAAGACCTGCATCTAGACAACGATTTTTAGCAAATATAAATTGCAACTTGTCAGTCGATTCTTGGCCATTGCCGGCTCGCGAAGTGCACAGTGAGATTTCGGCGACAGCCTCGACGTTGATTGCTGAGCCGATAATTCGATCAATAATTTCAGTGAGTCTTAGTTTTGAGTCAAAAGCAAAAATGCCGACACCACGTTGAAGTTTGTCGCAACACAGAACGATTGTTTCGTGTCGCAATGGTCGCGTTATAGCCAAAGCGAACACAGATAATTTTTCAGACAGAGTTGTAATTGGATCTAGGTGCGCGCGCGGCACATCAATTGGTGAATTAATAGTTTCAAGCATTGCCAAACAGTAGCGCGAGGGTGTTACGCGTTAACAAAACTAACGGCTACATAAATTAACGCCGCACTAATCAGACACGGCACAACAATCGCTAACCAATTGGGCATTCGCCATCTGCTTGGTGCAAGAGCAACCGCACCGCATATCGCTCCAACTGCAGCACCACCAAAATGTCCACCAATCGAAATGCCAGGAATCGTCAAAGTAATCGCAATATTGATCGCAAATGTCAAACCCAGGCCACTGCGAAGTGGATTGAGTCCTTCTTGACGCATGCCGACAACCGCTGCAGCCATCAAACCGAACACGGCACCCGATGCGCCACCTGTAATTGCATCAGGCGAAAGCAACAGAGCGCCAACTGATCCACCCAGAAGTGATGCGAAATAAATCAGCCCAAATTTCAGTGAGCCGATTCTTGGTTCAAACATTTGACCAAGTTGATAGGCGAGCATCATGTTCATCGCTACATGGAACAAACCAAAATGCACAAAACCACAACTAATTAATCGATACCAATCACCTTGTTCGAGCAAATATTTTGAAATTACGAAATTGCCCGATATCGCTTCAAAATTTGAAATTGACATCCAAAGATAGAGGCCAACATTGGTGGCAACAATCGCGTTAGTAAAACTTGTTTTATTTTTTGTTGAATTTTTGAAACTTGGTCGCTGGCTATTTGTGCTATTTGTGCGATTTATTTTTCTTGTTTGACGAGCCGATTTT
>BJGF01000011.1 GCA_014190295.1 Actinomycetes bacterium
CTATGAAGTTTGAAGAGTTGCGTGACTTAGTTCGGTCGAGACGCACCGACATGATGGTTGATAAAGATCGTGCTCTGGATGATGGCGTGATCGAAAAACTATGTGAACTCGCAATGTGGGCGCCGAATCACAAACTTACGTTTCCGTGGATGTTTGCAGCCGTAACCAATGACGCCCGCGAACGGCTCAGCAACTGTGTAGCCGATGCGATGGCTCGCGAAGGCGACAAGCCCGAACGCGTCGCCAAAGCACGCACCAAGTTTCAGCGCGCACCAGTGATCTTGGTCGTCGGCTCAGAACAAGGCGACACCCAGTTGCGCACCGAAGAAAATCGCGACGCAGTTAGTGCTGGTATTCAAAACATTTTGCTTGGTGCAACGACACTTGGTCTGGCAAGTTTTTGGTCAAGTTGCCCGAAAGGCGTCAACGAAGATGTTGCAAACTTTTGTGAGTTCCCTCAAGGCACACATGTGACAGCAATGATCTACCTTGGCCACCCACAACGTGAAGCGCCGATAATTGAACGACCTCCTGCAAAAATTAAAAATATTGCCGGCTGATTTACGAGATAATCAACTCGGTTGATAGACGCCGAAGACTTCGCGCAAGACATCGCTAACTTCGCCGAGAGTTGCGTTGGCCCGCAATGCATCTTTCATTGGATACAAAATGTTGTCGGTGGCTTTAGCCGCATTCTTTAGTTTTGCAAGTGCGGCAGTCACATCAGCCTGATTTCGTGTCGCGCGCAATTTTGCGACACGAGCAATCTGGCTTCGTTCAAGTTCTGGATCAGCCTGGGTTCGTACTGGTCGTGCATCGTTCTCAATCTCAAACTTATTGACACCCACCAAAACCCGAGAGCCGTTGTCGATAGATTTCGTATACGAATAAGCCGCTTCTTCAATCTCGCCCATCTGAAATCCAGATTCAATTGCCTGCACTGCGCCACCCATCGCTTCAATTCGTTCGATGTACTCCCAAGCAAGTCGTTCTACTTCGTTGGTCAAAGATTCGACATAATAAGAGCCGGCAAGCGGATCGGGTGTGTCGGTGACTCCACTCTCGTAGCCGATTATTTGTTGCGTTCGCAATGCAATGCGCGCCGCATCTTCGGTCGGCAAACTCAACGCCTCATCAAAACCATTGGTATGCAAACTTTGTGTTCCACCCAAAACCGCCGCCATACTTTGAACGGCAACCCGCACAATATTGTTCTGGGGCTGTTGAGCGGTCAAAGTCGAGCCACCGGTCTGAGTGTGAAATCGCATCAGCGCACTCGCGGGGTTCTTCGCTCCGAACCTCTTAGTCATGATCGTGTGCCACATTCGACGACTCGCACGAAACTTTGCAACTTCTTCGAAAAAATTGTTGTGACCGTTCCAAAAGAAACTTAATCTCGGCCCAAAGTCGTCGACATCGAGGCCAGAATCAATTGCCGCCTGCACATAGGCAATCGCATTCGACAAAGTAAACGCAAGTTCTTGCACTGCAGTGCTGCCGGCTTCGCGAATGTGATAACCAGAAATCGAAATCGTGTTCCATTTCGGAATATTCTTTGCACAATACGCAAAAATATCCGTGATCACACGCATCGAAGATCGAGGCGGATAAATATAGGTTCCGCGTGCAATGTATTCTTTTAATAAATCATTTTGAATTGTTCCAGAGATCTCGTTAGAAGCAACACCACGTTCTTCGGCGACTAGTTCATAAAGAAGCAACAACACTGACGCCGTCGAATTAATCGTCATTGATGTTGTCACTTTGTCTAGCGGCAGATCGGCAAGCAAAATTCGCATATCTTCAATCGAGTCGATCGCTACGCCAACTTTGCCAACTTCTCCGGCAGCGCGAGGATGATCGCTGTCGTAACCCATCTGCGTCGGCAAATCGAAAGCACACGACAAACCTGTTTGTCCGGCATCCAGCAAAAACTTAAATCGCTGATTTGTATCGGCGGCGGTGCCAAAGCCCGCGTATTGGCGCATCGTCCAAAGCCGATCGCGGTGCATCGTTGGATAAATGCCTCGCGTATAAGGCGCTTCGCCGGGCGCTCCAAGTTGAGATTGTTCGTCAAAACCAGCAAGAGATTCTTTTGTGTACAGTGCCCCGACTTCAATCCCAGAATCAGTCGATTTATTGGTAGTCGGTTTATTCATAGTTTCTATGACAAGACTACGAGTTTGGTTGCCTTGCTGCGACCACAGAGATTTCCATTAGCCATTCAGGTCGTGCGAGCGCGGGCACAGTTACAAGCGTGCTCGCCGCGTGGTGACCCGACATTGCAGAGTCTCGTGCCGCCATAACGGCTTTTAAGTTTTCAGCGAGATCTTTTGTATTCACTACATATGTCGTCACTGAAACTAAATCGGTGATCGTCATTTGACCTTCAGCCAAAATCAACGAAATATTTTGCCAAATGACGCTCGCCTGCTCACTGATTGTCGAGGGCACGCTCCCGTCACGTTTTGTCGGCACCACGCCAGAAGTAACAACAAGTTCGAACCCAGCCGGAACATGTACGCCATGGGCAAACGCCGCCGCCGGCGCGGCCATTTCAGGCGGTGAAAGTTCTCGAGCTTTTTTCAAGATCCTTCACGATAAGCCATAATTGACCGATGAGCAATAAGGCGGTCAGACACGAAAATCTCGCGGACATTGATGTGCTCGAAAGAATCGAACAACGTGTGTTGTGGCTTGCAGTACGAATGGTTGACTATGCCAATCGCGAACGAGAAATTGCACCAGCACCAGGTGGACGAGATTCTGAATTCAACGTAAAAGTTGGTGGGCACATGGCCAGCAGTGCGTCGGTTGTCAGCATCATGACTTCACTTTGGTTTGGTCATTTGAACGGCGATGACAAAGTCGCAGTCAAGCCACATGCCTCACCAATTTTTCATGCGATCAAATATTTAACCGGAGAACTAGATCGTTCATATTTGAAACGTCTTCGCACACTCGGCGGGTTGCAGAGTTACCCGAGTCGAACCAAAGATCCCGACGTTGCTGACTTCTCAACTGGCTCTGTTGGCCTCGGTGCAGTTGCTCCGTTGTTTGCATCAATGGTGCGTCGTTATATTGACTCGCACTTCGGTCCTCGCCCATCGGCAAGATTCATCGCACTAGTTGGAGACGCAGAGCTTGACGAAGGCAATATCTGGGAGGCAATCGCAGATCCGTCGCTGCAGGGACTTGGCAACGTGATGTGGGTTGTTGATGCAAACCGACAAAGTCTTGACCGCGTCGTACCTGGCATGAAGATCAAAAAACTCGCCGGGTTTTTCGCAGACACTGGCTGGCACGTAATCGAAGCAAAGTACGGCAAACGTTTGCAGGCTGCATTCGCTCTGCCAGGTGGCGAAGCGTTGCGCACCTACATCGATGAAATGTCGAACGAGCGCTATCAGAGTTTGTTCGCTGTTTTCGGCGCGGCGTTGCGCGAAAAGTTTTTGGCAGGTGCGCCCGCTGAAGTAATTGCATTCATCAATGACATTTCGGACCAAGACCTCGCCCCGCTCGTTCAAAACCTTGGTGGTCACGACATTGAGATGTTGCTGGATGCTTATCGTGAATGCGATTTAGTAACAGACAAGCCGAGTGTTGTTTTTGCTTACACCGTTAAAGGTTGGGGTTTACCGATTGCTGGCGACCCACTCAACCACGCTGCCCTACTCTCAGAAACTCAAATTGATGACCTACGTAAGCGAAATGGTCTAACTCTTGAAACAGAGTGGGATCAGTTTGTCAAAGACAGCGAAGAAGACCGCGTTTGCCGCGCAGTTGGCGGAGACATAAACAACAAAAAACTCCCCGCGCGTCCGCAATTGAAAATTCCACACGAAGTGAGTATCGCCATTGGCAAAAAACCATTGTCGACTCAAGAAGTTTTTGGGCGGCTATTGACCGGTCTTGGGGCGATACCCGAAATTGCCGAGCGAATGGTTACAACTTCTCCAGATGTGAGTGTCAGCACAAACTTGGGTGGGTGGATAAACAAGTTTGGCGTATTCAGTTCGGATGAACAACCAAATTATTTGGGTGATGATCGGTTGTTGCGATGGAACGAAGGACCCAAGGGTCGTCACGTCGAATTGGGATTAAGCGAAATGAACTTATTTCTTGCTCTGCACGCCTTTGGTCTTGGTCACGAATTGCACGGCGAGCATTTACTACCGATCGGTACCGTCTACGATCCATTCGTCTGTCGTGGACTAGATGCATTGATCTACGCGCTCTACAACGGTGCAAGATTTATTTTGATCGGTACACCTTCAGGCATCACACTTGCCCCAGAAGGCGGCGCGCACCAAAGCACTGTCACAACTTCGCTCGGCATGGAACTGCCGAATATCACATATGTCGAACCTTGCTTTGCCCGCTGCCTTGACTGGTTGTTGTGCAACGGACTTGAACGACTAGGCACGCCAGATGGCGACAGTATGTATTTGCGTTTATCTACACGGCCGATAGAGCAAACGCCGTTTGAAAATGTTTTGGCGGCACGCGGCGCCGATGAGTTGCGTGCTGATGTTTTGGCGGGCGGATATCGACTTTATGAACCAGCAGATACAACACAGTCGACCGATTTGATTATTGCAGCAACCGGAAGCGTGGTACCCGAAGCACTGGCTGCAGCAAAACTTCTTGAAGCAGAGGGCATCAACGCAGTCGTGATCGATGTCTGCTCACCTGATCGTATTTATCGTGGGTGGCGCAACGCTCAGCAAGAGGCAACTCGCAATGGCCTCACCACTCGCGATGTCGGACACTGGGGCAAACTTCTAAACGAGTCTGAGCGCCGTCTGCCAATTTTGACTGCGCAGGATGCTGCGAGTCATTCTCTTGCTTGGCTCGGGTCGGTTTACGGGGCCCGAACCGTGCCGGTGGGAGTAGACGAATTTGGTCAATCTGGCACAATCGCCGAGTTATATGGCATTTTTGACCTGTTGCCAGAGCAACTCGTCAACGCTGCGTTGCTGGCGTTGACGTAACCTGAAGTTATGGCAATCATCGAACAATCCTCGGCTACAAAAAAAGTAATTGACGGCATCGAACTCACACCAAAAGTTGTGACGCCATTGAGTCAACCGATATTCGAAACATTCGCACAAGAGCGTCAGCACCGCAAAGAAAAACTTGCGGGCGCGATGCGAATCTTTGGTCGTCTTGGTTTTGGAGAAGGCGTTGCCGGACACATAACTGTTCGCGATCCAGAGTTCACCGATCATTTCTGGGTCAACCCGTTTGCAAAAAGTTTTAGATACATGTCCGTCAGTGATTTGTTGCTCGTCAATCATGATGGTGATGTCGTCTATGGTTCTCAGCCGGTAAATCGTGCGGCATTTTGTATTCATGCGGCGATACATCAAGCTCGACCAGATGTTATTGCTGCGGCGCACGCTCATTCGCCCTACGGCAAATCTTGGTCATCACTTGGACGCAAGCTTGATCCAATCACACAAGACTCTTGTTACTTCTATGAAGACCATACGGTTATCACCGAACAAGGTGGTGCGGTCGTAGTTGAAATCGCTGCAGGAAAAGAAATCGCTGCAAAGTTTCCAAAAGGCAAAGCCGCGATTCACCAAAATCATGGATTATTCACTGTTAGCGAGACGGTTGATGCCGCGGCATTTTGGTTTATCACCATGGAGCGAACCTGCCAGGCACAACTGATGGCCGAAGCAGTTGGAACTCCAAAATTGATTCCACATGAGATGGCAAGTTACACACGAGACCTGACTGGGTTTCCTGCTGCTGGTTGGTTGCAGTTTCAACCGCTGTGGCAAGAAATTTGCCGAACTGATCCAGATCTTTTCGATTGAGTTCTAACACCGCTTCGCGCGGATTTAATCGTTTGGCAAATAATGCGCCGCCCGAAGCGCTGTTCGTCGTCTCTGCGATTGGTCAATACTGCGGCGCAGTCATCGCTGTTCGTTTATTTGATGACTTGGCGCCAGCAAGTGTGGCTTGGTTTCGCGTAATAGGTGCCGCTCTGGTGTTGATCGTGTTGTCTATTCCTACATTGCGTCGTGGTGGTCGATGGTCACGAAATGAAATTTTGGCGGTAAGTCTTTTTGGTATTTCAACAGCGTTTATGAACCTATTTTTTTATTTAGCCATTGAGCATCTCGATCTCGGCAAAGGTGTCGCCATTGAATTTATTGGGCCAATCACAGTTGCCGCATTGCGTACTCGAACTAGCCGTAATGCAGTTGCGCTAATCAGCGCCGTGATCGGCGTAATGGTTCTTTCTGGCATTGAAATGGGAAATGAGCCCGTCGGTTTAATTTTTATATTTCTTGCTTCAATTATGTGGGCGCTCTACATCGTTATTGGAGCCAAGGTCGCTCGCTTTGACCGCGGGGTTTCTGGACTCGGTGTTGGATTAATGATTGGCGCACTGTTCATCGCCCCATTTGGTGCCCCAACAAGTGCCCCTGCTTTTGGCGCTCCGTGGATTTTAGCAACTTGCTTTCTTGTCGGAATTTTGTCAAACGCGATTGGATATGGAATCGATCAATATACATTGCGAAGAATTCCTGTGCGACGATTTTCTGTGTTGCTGGCTTTGCTTCCGGTAACCGCAACAATTTTTGGTTTAATTTTTCTTGATCAGGTGCCAAGCATCACAGACCTGATCGGAATTACTTTTGTTCTCGCTGGCGTCGTGATCCAACAGCGAGACACGGTTGTGGCAACTGAAGTTGTTGCCTAAATCACAAAGTCCCAACTCGCAGCACAATTAAGTTAGACTTACCCGTGCGGGCGAGGAAGAAGTAGCAGTTCTATATGCGCATGTCCCCCAACACATTTCTCCGACGCATCGGCGTCATTGTCTGCCTTGCGACGCTCATTGCCGGGGTCACGCCGCTGTCTATGGTCAAAGCTGCCGAAGGTCAATTGCCTGGTGGAATTATTATTTACGGTCGTGGATTTGGCCATGGTCGTGGCCTAAGTCAATACGGTTCTTATGGTTGGGCAACTGTTTCTGGTTGGTCATGGGAACAAATTCTGGACTTCTATTACGGTGGCGCTACTGGCAACACGCGCTCACCTCTCGAAGCACCAAATCAAGACATGAGCGTTTGGCTGAGCTTGTTGAATGCCAAACAAACAGGCGTTGTTTCTGATTCGGGCACGATGCGGCTGTTGGAAGATCCTGATCAAGCCAGACGGTTTACATCAATGGTTGCGCGCGAAAAATCTGGCGCTCAGCGTGTGTATCAAGTTTGGGGATCAAAAGATCGCAAGTGTCTCAACGAATCCGACTCGCCAGAGGCCGCCGGGTTTGCATTGATCGGCGAATTTAACGAGACCGCATCTTTCGTAACTAACGCCAGCCAAGACCCGGCAGCTACATCGCTTGACACGGTTGGATTATGCGAGCCGAAGTCAACTACTGCAAATCAAGTTCGTTACTATCGCGGAATCGTGCGTGCGATGAACAACTCAAAAAATGAAAACAGAACAATCAACATTGCCCGTCTTGACGATTACATTCGCGGTGTAGTGCCCCGTGAATCACCTGCGAGTTGGGGCGATGCAGCCGGTGGCGCTGGGATGAATGCTCTTCGCGCACAGGCAGTGGCTGCCCGTTCATATTCGGTAACCGAAAACCGTTACGCGGGTCTTGCAAAAACTTGTGATACGCAGGATTGTCAGGTTTATGGCGGTGCGGCTCTGCGCACGTCAGTAAACGCAACGCCAACAGTTCTCGAAAGTCCGAACACCGATCGCGCAGTTGCCGAAACTACCGGTGTGATTATTCGCAACCCGCAAGGTGGCGTGGTGCGAACCGAGTTCTCATCTTCGAACGGTGGCCGTACCGCAGGCGGAATATTTCCGGCACAAGTCGACCAGGGAGATCTTGCTGCAGACAGTTCGCTGATGGTTTGGTCTCGGGCATTTTCTGCCGCGATGCTTACAGCCAAGTATCCGCAGATCGGAATTCTTACATCAGTTACGACGACAAACGATGGCCTCGGCGGAGACTGGGGTGGCTACACGGTTGAAGTGACAATCACCGGCACGACTGGTGAAGTAAAAATGTCTGGTTGGAGTTTTCGTAGCGCACTTGACCTTCCATCGCCGTGGTATGGAGTCACTCCAGTGTTCGGCGCACCACTTGATGCTGGCGCAGTTGGCTCAATGTTATTTATTGGTGACTCGGTCGGAGAAAGCATCGTCTCAGAATTCGGTGCGATCATCTCGTTGGCATATCCATCAGTCAACTTTCAGGCGATCCCAAATCGGTGCATGGTTGGACCAGCCTGTATCGCACCTGAGAAAGGACAGCCTGATGCACTCGGAGTTCTCAATGCGCTAACTGCCGAACAGTTTCCTGCGATTGCTCTGATTCAACTTGGATACAACGATGACCCCGCAACCATGTCCAGCGATGTAACTCAAGTTATTAACGCGCTAAACGCACGAAACGTACAACGCATAGTGTTCATAAATCTTTCGACACGGCGAACATCACAAAATTATGCACTATCGAATGCTGCGTTCACTCAAGCTGCTCTAACTAATCCCAATGTTTCAGTGCTGGATTGGAACACAGCCAGCGGCGCGGCATCTCAATCGCGCTGGTTCAGAGATGACGTTCATCTCACTACCACTGGCCGTGCTGAGTTTGCATTATTTTTGCGAAATCAACTTGATGCACTGCGCGCGCAAGGCTTAATCAGTGCCAACGCCGCAAATATTTTA
Organism: Actinomycetes bacterium; assembly: GCA_014190295.1. Taxonomy (GTDB): domain Bacteria; phylum Actinomycetota; class Acidimicrobiia; order Acidimicrobiales; family Ilumatobacteraceae; genus BACL27. Next base: position 8,719 of record BJGF01000011.1, read on the forward strand.
CCGCTTGCTGTACCACTTGTTACCGGCAACATTGGCGAACCGGTTTCGGCATTGCAGAAGGCGCTTAACATTGCATTGGATTTGAAAAAGAAACAAAAGTTGGCATCTGACGGCAACTATGGCAAAGGCACAGCCGCCGCCGTCGCAAAAATCGAAGAACTTAATGGCCTACCAATCGACGGTGTTGCCGATGCGACGGTGCTGACTATTTTGGGTATCGACACGACAACATTTTCGCTCAAACAAAATGCGAGACATACTTCTATTGCGACGGCACAAACTGCTTTAAGTCGCGTGTTGAAGGTCAAAATTAAAGCCGATGGCATCTTCGGCAAAGGAACGGTCAAGCAACTCAAACGCTTTCAAAAGAGCGTTGGTCTGAAACAAACTGGCGTAATCGACCGCACCACATGGCTTTCACTATTGGCTGCGAGTGTTTCAGTAGTTAAATAAGCAATTTCAATTACTTCGTAGCAAAGCGGGCGTGCCAAGACTCGTCGCTGACAAGTGTCGGGTAAGCCGCTTTATATTCGCCCTTGAGTCGCTTGTAGTTGAACGCAATATCTTTGGTCACCACTGCAATTTCACGGAGCAAACTAAAAAATCGTTTCGCATCACGCTCAACCAAAAACCCTTCAGGTAAGCGATCGTGACGATACAAAATGCGGTTGTAACGAGTTGCCAAACCAACGGCTCTTGAGTCAATCGGGGCAGTTCTGAGCGTGTCCCGTCGCAAAACTTTAGGTAATACATAGCCACCAACGAGCGGTAACGCGAGAGCAAAACCAACTAACCGAATAATTTTTGGCCGTGGTTTGGTGATTGAGACTGCCGCCAGCTCTGGCGACAACGGTCCTGGTTTTTCTTCTGTGACTTTGCGTAGTTCATCATGCAACGCAGAGTGATCTGTGGCCATCAAAGCTTGCGGGCCGGCTAAGTATGCGCGTACTCCACGAATCATGTACTCGACGCTGGCATAACGCATCGAAAACAAATTACGGAAGCACAATGCAATGAATCGTCGCGCCAAGTGCCACCAATGGTGATTGTCAAATACAAGTGTGTCGATTATTGCAAAATTGCGTTTTTCATAATATAACGAAGAAGGATTGTTTTTTAATCCAAAATCGGCGTGCCATACAATTACGCCGTTCATCGTCACGCTGTGTTCGCCCGTATGCATCAAACCAAACGCGACATCATCTCCTCGCACAAAAACTGGCAGCGGGTTGTCTCGAGTAATTGATATAGGAAACGCCGTGTACCACCACGCCGTATACGCAAATTTCTTCTCACGAACGTCGCGCAAGGCCAACTTGCGCTCACGAAGATCGTCTTGACGGCCAATTGCGCGCAATGGATACAGGGATCTCCAGCGGTATTTAGAGCCGGCCTCAAACTGCATCCAGGCCTGCTCTTCGCTGAGCATCGCACCATGAACACAAAGTTTTGCGTCACGCGCAAAAGCGAACAACGCAAACGTTCGAACCAAGGCTTCGGGCTCAAGGGTGATGTCGTCGTCCATCAACAACACGTGAGTCGACCAACCTTCATCCCGCAAATAAATAATTCCGCGAGCGAACCCACCAGCACCACCTAAGTTCGGGTTTGGTACAACTGTGATCGGAGCATTTGGTGCAGTATCAAATTTGATGTTTCGCGCGTTGTCTACGACCAAAATTCGCATATTGTTTCGCAAAGAATCCAGACTTTCGACAAGATGTAAAACTTTTGCGACGGTCGGCTTGACATAATCTTGTCGATTGAATGTTGTGATTGAAAGGCTGAGTCTCACTTCACGCGCTGACTGAGTTTTCGTTGTCCACTGCCCGCCAGAAACAACTACATCAGATTGTTCGGCACTTATCCGCACGAAGTAAGACCCAATCGGCGACTTTGCAAAGTCGGGCACGTCAAGAGTGGTCTTGCCACTTGGCGAGATTCCGGCACTAACGACTATCTCTTCATGCATCAAAAGACCGGCAACTCGAGACGTGACGCCGACCAACTCGATGCGTCCAGAGCCAACCGCATTAACGGTTACTTGCAACGAGTCAACAATGCTGAGTCGTTTCCAACGCCCAGCAGCAAAAACACCAAACGAAGTATCAAAACTTAGCTCTGCGCCCGTGCGCAATTGTGCCGAGTCATTTGCAAAAGTTACATCGCCCTCTGCGCGCACATACAACAACGGTTCGGTTGTTTCGGCGCGCGGCAACGTCAGTCGTTGCAATAAAAAACTAGTCACCTCACGCCATCGGATCTATCGAAAATGATGGCAACGATTCGTTGTTTGCAATACATTCGAGCATCACGATTGATGCTGCAAGCGCTTCGTGAATAGTTACATCCATGTCCAGATAACGGTAGGTGCCGAGTCGGCCCATAAACGTCACCCCAGTTGCCGTGCGTGCGCGTTGCACATAATTCAGCAACTGTTCTTTTTCTTTGACTCGGCGAATTGGATAATAAGGCGTGTCGTTTTCGCCACACAATCGCGAATACTCGTGGTATACAACTGTGCTGTCGTGAGACTCCCATGGTGCGAAATGTTTGTGTTCTGTGATTCGAGTGTGTGGCACATCAGCATCGCAATAGTTGACTACCGGGTAATGCTGATAGTCGCCCACACTCGTGTCTGCAACAAAGTCGAGCGTGCGATATCCGAGTCGGCCAAATTCGTAATCGAAGTAAGCATCGATTGGGCCCGTCCAAATAACATGATCAAATGCACCAAATTCTGCCGAGTTATTTTTTGAAAACCGTGTACTCAACTGAAGCGAGATATTTGGATGATCTAAAATTGCTTCAACAATCGGCGTGTAGCCATTTTTTGGAATCGCCTGATAAGGATGATTGAAATATGAATCATCATCTGTAAATCGCACCGGCAGTCGTGCCAAAATACTTGCGGGTAAATCTTTTGGATCAACCCCCCATTGTTTTGCCGTGTAACCAGAGAAAAAAGCGTCGTAGAGTTCACGACCCACAAACCGCAACCCTTGGTCTTCAAATGACACGGGCGATGTGATCGTGGCGTCACCTTTCGTGGCAATAAATGCTTCGGCTTGTTCAGACGTAAAATTCGTTCCAAAAAACTGATTAATCGTTGTCAAGTTAACTGGCAACGAATACATCGTGCCCTTTGAGATTGCTTTGACTTTATGGCGGTATGGCATCATCTCGCCGAAACGATTGATGTACTCCCATACATCTTGGTGTTGCGTGTGAAAGATATGTGGTCCGTATGTATGCACCATTACGCCAGTTTCATGGCGAGCAGTGTGGCAATTGCCGGCGACATGATCACGACTGTCAAAAACAGTCGAACTGTGGCCCGCATCGGCAAGTTCACGGGCAACTACAGCACCAGAAAAACCTGCTCCAACTACGGCAAATCGCACTAGATAATCATACGACTTCGGCCAGACATGACCAGTGAACTAATTAGTTCATTAACCAGGGTGCGCAGGCGCCTTCGAGATCGCGGACTTGAATTCGCTCACGATTGTCATACGTCACAGAATTATTCGGATCCCGCTGCAATTTAAAAGTACGAAATGTCATCTCGGTCGTATCAATCGCAAGAATTTTGCCGATCAGCGATTCGCCAAGATTTAGCAACATCTTCAATGCCTCAAGCGCCTGAATCGAACCAACTATTCCTGGCAATACACCCAGCACACCCGCCTCGGCACAACTCGGTGCAAGTTCTGCTGGTGGCGGCTCTGGCACCATGTCGCGATAAGTCGGGCCAAGCACAGGATGAAACACGCTGACCATACCTTCGAATCTGAAAATTGATCCATGCACAACAGGAATGCCCAGTTTTACGCTGGCGTCGTTCAATAGATATCTGCTCGGAAAGTTATCTGCACCGTCAATAATCACGTCATAGCCAGAAAGAATTTCAATGACGTTCTCTGCGCACAAACGCGTGTCGTAAGTGACGACATTGACATCAGGATTCAACATTGTCAAAGTTTTCTTCGCAGAGTCAACCTTTCTGTCGCCAACACGATCAATATTGTGCAAAATTTGTCTCTGTAAATTCGAAGCATCCACTACGTCCATATCAACGATGCCGATTGTGCCGATACCGGCTGCTGCTAAATACATCGCTGCAGGTGAGCCCAATCCGCCGGCGCCCAACAACAAAACTTTGCTTGCCAAAAGTTTTGCTTGACCTTCTACCCCGACTTCGGGCAACGACAAATGTCGCTGATAACGATTGCGTTGTTCGGTCGTCAACTGTGCAGGAGTTGTCCAAGCCCGACCTTCATCCTTCCATTTGCCGTAACCGCCGGCCATCGACACAACATTGGAGTAACCAAGTTCTTGCAAAGTTTTCGCAGCAAACGCACTTCGCACCCCACCGGCACAATAAACAATTACAGGCGCCGACTTATCGACAATTTTCGTTTCAACTTGCGCTTCGAGATGTCCACGGGCGATATGCACAACATTCGGTAATGACCCCTGCTCATATTCATCTGGTTCACGAACGTCCAAGACGACAACTTGACTCGACTCAATTTTCAACGCAGCGGTTTGTGTGTCTATTTCTTGGATCTTTGATTTTGCGTCAGCGAGCAATTCGCGAAAACTTGCCATATCAATACCCTACCGTTATGGTCGGATTTAAACTATGCCACATATTTGGGGCAATATTTCTGAGATTCCGCCATTAACGACGACGTCAGCGTAATGATCCATTTCTGTCGGTTCGCCGTTGACAATAATTACTTTGGCGCCAGAACTTTTTGCGCGTGGCAAAGTATTTGCCGCCGGAAACACAGATAACGATGTGCCAACAGCAATAAATAAGTCACAGTTACTGCTGGCTTCCAAAGCACGATGCATCACATTTTCATCCAACGGTTGCCCAAATAAAATTGTGTCACTCTTCAAGATTCCGTCGCATAGTTCGCACTTTGGGTCAGCATCACCGGCGATAACTCTTGCCAACGCTTGCTTCATCGGTCGACGATCTTTACAACTCCAACAACACGTGCGGTGAAGCGTGCCGTGCACTTCTAAAACTTTGCTCGGGCTGTGACCAGCAAGCTGGTGCAACTCATCAACATTTTGTGTGATTAGTGCGACTAAAGCATTTCGTGCTTCAAGTGCGAACAAAGCTTTGTGCCCAACATTTGGTTTTGGGTCACCATCGATCCATCGCACGCGATTTTGCCATGACTTTTTTCTAAGTTCATGATCATCTAGATAATGTCGAAGTGTCGCCGCTCGCTCAGCATCAGGATTGAGGGTCCATAAACCTTTTGGTCCACGAAAGTCGGGAATACCAGAATCTGTTGAGATACCAGCGCCGGTCAACACAGTTATCCGCTGTGAATCTGCCACTAATTTGCGAGCTTGCTCTAGCCCCGCGGGGTTGTCGACCGAACTTTGCGAAATGACCATTTATCTATTCTCGCCTCAATTTTTGACAAATCCGCACCACCATCGAGATCAGGCGCACACACAAAGCCATGAACTCAAATCTCTGTGATTTCTCTAATGCCGAAATATTTGTTTCTGAATGGGTTGATCCAGTTGTCAACATCGCGGGTTTTGATACTTGCGGTGAATATGTCGAAACTTTTTGGCTTGGCATAATTGGCCCAAGTGCAACTTGGGTGATGCGGTTTTTGGCCCGCGAACTTGAAGTCTTTCCCAATGGTTATTGTCTGAACCTTAATGACACAGCCTCGGCGCTGGGTCTGGCTTTTCGCAACGGTTCTGGATCATTAGAGCGAGCGATACAGCGTTGCGCTACTTTTGGGCTGATTGCCCAACTGCCACAATCTTTAGCGGTGCGACGTCGCCTACCGACTATTACTAAACGACAGTTATTGCGACTACCGACAACTTTGCAACACAGCCACAGCGAACTCTTCGCAGCGAGCTAGTTATTTTTCGGCGACTGTGCGACGAATCTCAACGATTCGTTCTTGATCGTGGTTTGCATCGTCGCCTTTTTCGGCAAGCGCAGAATTACGATCTTTGGCAGCTTCACGCTCGGCAATTGTTGTGTCAACCCGCTTGATCGCCGCGTCGGTGCCATGCTCATGAATAAAAGTTGCCCACTCAACAAGCGCTTCGACCATCTCTGATTCGGGCACCACGGCAACATTGCGACCTTTAACAAATAGATGACCACGTTTATTGCCTGCAGCAATACCTAAGTCTGCTTCACGTGCTTCACCTGGTCCATTGACGACGCAACCCATCACGGCAATTTGCAGTGGCAATTTTTTATCCGCAAACGCCGCCTGAGCACGTTGCGCAATATCTATGACGTCAACTTCGGCACGACCACAACTTGGGCAAGCAATCAAATCGACGTTCTTGCGCTCACGCAAACCGAGAGCTTCTAATAATTGTCGACCTGCGCGCGCTTCTTCAACTGGGTCGGCTGTCAGGCTGTATCGAATTGTGTCGCCGATGCCCTCTAATAACAAAGTTGAAATGCCGGCTGTGGCCTTGATGTAGCCACCTGGCAACGGACCAGCCTCGGTAACGCCGAGATGCAACGGAAAATCAGTAATCTCACTGAGCATCCGATAAGCATCAACCATCAGCGGCACATTTGATGCCTTGACAGATATTTTGACGAGATCAAAACCAACTTCTTCAAAATATTTAAGTTCTTGTTGCGCAGACTCGACCATTGCCTCGGCAGTCAACCCACCATGCTTTTCGTAAAGTGATGAATCTAGCGAGCCACCATTTACACCGATGCGAATCGACACCCCACGATCGCGCGCTTCTGATGCAACAGCTTTGATGTGTTCGGGTTTGCGAATGTTTCCTGGATTAAGCCGCAAACCATGCACACCGGCCTCGAGAGCGGCAAGTGCCATGCGATATTGGTGGTGGATGTCGGCGATAATCGGCACCGGTGACCGTGGCACAATTTGCGCTAAACCTTCTGCGGCTTGAGCATCGTTGCAGGTGCAACGAACTATGTCGCAGCCGGCGGCAGCCAACGCATAAATCTGTTGCAACGTGCCTTCAACATCAGCTGTTTTTGTAATTGTCATGGACTGCACGCTGATCGGCGCATCACCACCGACTAAAACTTTGCCAACTTTAATTTGGCGCGTCTTTTTGCGCTCGTACCGATTTTCAGTCACGTGGATAAACCAATCTCAACCGATCGGACTCGTGATGTCGAGGTATAGACCGGCAAATAGCAACATTACGAGCAGAGCCACAACAGTCGTCGCCACAGGCACCATTTTGCCAACGTCTGCGCGATAAACACGACCACGACGAGAACGAAAGCGCTCATAGGTTGCAATCGCCGCATGACCACCATCAAATGGCAACAGAGGCAACATGTTAAACACCCCGACAAAAACATTGACCCCAGCCAGCAAAATCAACACGCCTTTGAGCCCTTCACTACGACCGATCTCGCCACCAATTTGACTAGCACCCACAACTGTCGTTGGTCGTGTCATCGGATCTGGATCGTCGGCAGTGACATTCGAAAAAATATTTACCGGGTTGACGACTACAAAGACTCCACCGACTGATGCACGAGCCGAAGTTACGACGTCATATATGCCATAACGTGCCGCACCAAAAATGCTTTGCCGAACATAGCGATACGAATCTGTTGACACACCCAAGAACGCAACTTTTGAATTCACTGGATTGCCGATCAAATTTGTTCGCTCCGAGAATGTTTGGTCACCGCGTTTGAATACAACCGTCACTGAGTCGCCCGGTTTATTAGCGGTGATGGCTTGAATCAACTCGAGTCGAGAAGTAATTTGAGTTGAGTTAATCGCCAAAATTTGATCACCGGCTTGCAAACCGATTTGCTCGGCTGGTGAACTAGCGGCGGGTGCACCAAATACGAGTAATTCTTTCGTGTCCCCGAAACGTCCGGCCGTTGCGTAGACGCCAATGAATAAAACCGCGGCGATGATCATGTGCATGATCGAGCCGGCAGTAATCACAAGAATTCGTTTTGGATAAGACTGCTGGCGATAAGCGCGAGATTCGTCGGTCGGATCACAGTCGTCCAAATTGTTCATGCCCACGATGCGAACGAAGGCACCGATCGGCAACGCCCGCACACCAAATTCGACTTCACCACGTCTGGTGCTCCAGACTCGGGGGCCAAAGCCCATGTAGAACTGGGTGACTTTCATTCCGGTTCGGCGTGCTGTTAGAAAATGTCCGAGTTCGTGCAGAAATACAGAGACGATCAACCCGGCGACGAACACAAGTGACCACGGATTTTTGATGCCGAGCCAAGCAAGCAACCCAACAACGACGAAGACAGTTGTCCAGGTCGTCGCAGAGTTATTTTTAATTGCGTTCGGATCATCAACAGCGCCACCTGCTGCGATCTCGTTGCGAAATTTTGAATACAACGAACTCAACGAGAAACTTCCTTTCGCGCCCACTGTCGCGCTACCGCATCTGCTTCTAAAATATCTTCGACTTCAGTGGCGATTAGACCGTCATGGTGTTGCATGGTTGATTCAATGATGCTCGCGATTTGCGACCATTGCACTACTCCAGCCAAAAATGCTTCGACGGCAACTTCGTTGGCGGCACTCAACCAAGCAGGCGCCGTACCGCCAATACGGCCTGCGGCATAAGCCAGATTCAAGCAGCGAAATGTGTCACGGTCGGGTTGCTCAAAATCGAGTCGAGAAAGTTTCGTCCAATCGATCGCACCAAAACCAACAGTTGATCGATTTGGATATTCAAGTGCGTACGCAATCGGTAAACGCATATCGGGCAATGACAGTTGCGCAATTGTCGCCCCGTCGCGAAACTCGACCATCGAGTGCACAATTGATTGAGGGTGCACGACAACATCTATCGAGTCATAATCTAAACCGAATAATTCATGTGCTTCAATAACTTCAAGACCTTTATTCATCAAGGTCGATGAATCGACGGTAATTTTCGGACCCATCGACCAAGTTGGATGCTTTAGTGCATCTTTGATTGTGACTTGTTCAAGAGATTTTTTGTTTCGACCTCTAAACGGTCCCCCACTTGCGGTGAGCAAAAGTTTTGCCACGTCACGTAAATTATTTTGTGAACTGCGTAAGCACTGATGAATCGCACAATGTTCACTGTCAACAGGGATAATCTCGGCACCAGATATTTTTCGTAACGGTGCAACTACCGGGCCGGCAGCGATCAAACTTTCTTTGTTTGCAAGTGCTAGGCGCTTACCAGCCGTCAGCGTCGCAATCGTCACGGACAACCCGGCAAAGCCAACGACCCCATTGACAACGACATCGGCAACGCCCGCCATCGCAGCAACATCGGCGACCACTTCAATTTTGGGATTGGTTGCCGCCAGCTCGCGTGCAACTATTTTGCGTGCCGACTCGTCATTAACGACGACAAGATTCGGTTTGAATGTTCGAGCCTGCTCAATTAGTTCGGTGGCAGACGAATTCGCACTCAGAGCAACGAGTTGATACTTGCCTGCTTCAGATTCGGCGATTACATCCAGCGTTTGTTTGCCGATTGACCCTGTAGAACCTGCAATCGCAACGCGTGTCACAGTTCAACTAGCCCAGGGGGTGAGCACCAACGTGACGTAGTAGACAACTGGCAAAACGAACAACATGCTGTCGAAACGATCGAGCGCTCCACCGTGTCCACGAAGAAGCGTGCCGAAATCTTTGATATCCAAATTGCGTTTAAACATCGATTCTGTGAGATCACCAAGTGGTCCAATGATTGAAATCACAAATGCGATAATCAGCCACTGACTTAATTTCGTCCACGTACCACTTTGTAGACCCACCATGATTACGACTACGAATGTGCCGATTGCCCCACCAACGAAACCTTCCATCGTCTTGGACGGGCTGATCCACGAGCGAAGTGGAGTTCGACCAGTTGCTGCTCCGACAAAAAATGCTGCCACATCGTTAGCAATCACGCCAACTACAACAAGAAACAAAGTGTCCGTGCCGACATTTTCAAAACCTGGTCCAGAATTTGATAGTCGTAAAATGAGTGCGCCGAATGAGCCAAACAGTCCGATCCAAATGATGCCGAGCATGGTTATTCCTAAATTGGGGACTGAACCACTGTCAACTGAACTTGTGCCGATGAAACTAATTGCTCCCGCAATAAACGAAAACACAAATACGAGCGGCAATGCGGCATCACCTATCCAATATGCGGCGAGCGGCGCTGCTATACAGCCGGTGATACCCACAATCATCGCTGGCTGATAATTAGCCGACGAAGTTTGAGTAAAAAACTCAAATGATGCGAGCCCCAAAGCCAAGATCAACAAAACCATCACGGCAACTGGTCCAAAAATAGTTGCGGCGATATAAACCGCACCCAATAGTGCGCCAACGGCAGTTGCGGTTGGCAAATCACGGCCAGACGCCGAGTCTTGCCTCGCGTTTGAACGCGATCTTTGAGGTGAACGAGGACCAGTACCCGAATCACTTCGACCGCTCGGTCGGGTGCGCGTGACTTGCGCAGGTCGAGCAGGTTTCGGGTTATTTCCAGAAGCCTGTGATTGAGATGAAACTGGCGAATTTGGTCGACTACGTTCATCAGTCGGATCAGTGCCGATAGAAATTCGATTTTCGCGCTGGTCGCGCGGTACCGGAGCTGGCGGATTATTGGGTTCAATGCGTCTGGTTGAACCACTTACGTTGACGTTTGACCGCGAACTGCCATACGACGGGGTGGGAGAAATCGTGTCTTCAGCAGTTTCTATGAACTTTGGAATCTCGCCGGTGGGCGCTTGGGTCCAATGAGGAAGTTGATCAGCAGGACTATCAGAAAATGAAATTGCCGGAGCACTGTCGTCGTCAGCAAATTTTACTAAACCGAATTCATCTCCAAAATCTAAAGACGGATCACTTGGCTTGTCGCCTTGCGTCGAGTCATCGTTATTTGCAAATATGTCATTAGTGTCATCGCTCATATTTCTTGACCCCTCCAACTAGATATTCATACCCTATTAAGACTAGACCTCAAGCAGTTCGTGCTCCTTGCGCGAGAAAGCCTTATCAATTGCGTCTACGGTGGTCTGTGTCAATTGTTCTAACTCTTTTTCAGCACGATCCAATTCGTCTTGAGAAATATCGCCATCTTTCTTTGCGGTCTCAAAAACTTTTCTAGCATCGCGACGAACATTTCGCACAGTCACACGACCCTCTTCTGCCATATTTTTCACGACCTTGACAAAATCTTTACGCCGCTCTTCTGTCAATGCAGGAAAACTGAGGCGAATTACGACACCGTCATTGCTCGGCGACAAACCCAGATCGCTGGATTGAATAGCTCTTTCGATTGCGGCAATTGAGCCGCGATCGTGTGGCTTGACGACCAACATTCGTGCTTCTGGAACCTGAAATGAAGCAAGTTGTTGCAACGGTACGAGTGCACCAAAATAATCAACTTGAAGTTTGTCAACTAGTGAAGCGTTGGCACGACCAGTTCGCACTCCGAGAAATTGTGCTTGAACGTGTTCAACGGCTTTGCCCATTTTCTCCATCGCGTCGAGAAGAGTTTCTTCGATCACCCGACGAGCGTCCCTATCTGCTTCCCCTCAAGAATTTTACGAACGTTTCCTTTTTCGAGCAAGTTGAAAACCACGATCGGTATTTTGTTGTCCATACAAAAAGTGATCGCAGTCGAGTCCATAACTTTGAGCCCTTTGCTTATGACATCTAAATAACTGATTTGATCGAAGCGTGTTGCAGTTTTATCCAACTTAGGATCAGCGGTATATACGCCGTCGACACCAGAGTGCGTACCTTTCAAAATTGCTTGCGCAGAAATTTCTGCGGCGCGCAATGCTGCAGCCGTGTCAGTAGTGAAAAATGGATTACCAGTACCGCCGGCCAAAATTACGATTCGGCCCTTTTGCAAATGGCGTTCAGCACGCCGACGAATATATGGCTCAGCGACTTTTGGCATTTCAACAGCTGTCATCACTCGCGAAAACTGACCGACTCGCTCGAATGCGTCTTGCAACGCGAGTGCGTTCATCACCGTGGCGATCATTCCCATGTAGTCGGCTTGGGCTTGATCCATTCCTTGGCCAGCACCTTTGAGTCCGCGCCAGAAGTTTCCGCCACCGACCACTACTGCAATGTCGACTTCAAGATCACGACGAGTCTCGTGCAACTCTGTTGCGATCTGATGCAAGACGTTGGTGTCAAGACCAAACCCACTTGGCTCGGCAAGTGCTTCGCCCGATAATTTTAAAACAACTCGCTTCCAACGAGGAGTTAAAGACGCCGCACCAGCCATAAGTGTCTAGCCTATTTCAACCTGCGCAAAGCGAATAATTTTGGCGGAGCCAATTATTTGCGCCACCGATTGCTTGTCATCTTTGGCGTATGGCTGCTCAAGCAGACAAATCTCTTTGTAAAAACCAGTTATTCGACCATCCACGATTTTGCCGATTGCTTGTTCTGGTTTGCCTTCGTTGCGAGTAACAACTTCGAGAGTCGCTCGCTCGGCAGCGACCACGGCATCTGGGACATCAACCTTTGCAAGATATTTTGGTCGAGCAAATGCAATGTGCACAGCAATATCATGTGCAAGTTCTTCGGTGGCTCCGGACATCTCGACAAGTACGCCGTTGATTCCACGACCACCTTGAAGGTGCGAGTAAGAACCCACGACGTTTCCGGCGGTTGCCTCGAAGCGCACCACATCTCCAAGATCGATTTTTTCTTTGAGCAAAATCTTCAGATCTTCAAGTTGGGTGGATCGTTGCGAAACTGCGGCCTCACCTTTTTCGCCAACCAAAGCAACAAGCGCTTGGGCCTCGGCTTTGAATCCGTCGCTACTTGCAACAAAATCTGTTTCGCACTTCAACTTAACCATCGCACCAACATTGCCTTTGATCAAAAGAGAGACAAGACCTTGTGCATTGTCTCGATCATCACGTTTGGCGCTAGCCGAGAGACCTTTTTCACGAAGCCACTGCTTGGCTGCTTCAAAATCTCCGTTGGCTTCTTCGAGTGCTTTTTTGCAATCCATCATTCCTGCGCCAGTTGACTGACGAAGAACTTGTACTTCTTTAGCTGTAAATGCCATCGTGATCTGTTCTACCTATTTCGTCTCTGTGCTTGGTGCTACGCGAGCATCACGCTTTGTCATTTCGGCGGCTGCTTGAAGCTTCGCTGCTTCTTGTTGCGCATCAAACGCTTTTTGCTCTGCCGGAGTACGAGGTGCTGGTGCTGGTGGCGGTAAAAGTGTTGTTGCGCTACCAGTTGTCGCTGGCGCAACACGTGGTGTCATTTTTTCGGCGATGTAACGGCCTTCGATTACTGCTTCAGCAATTACTCGTGCCATCAACTCGTTGGCACGAATTGCATCGTCGTTGCCTGGAATCGGATAATCAATAACGTCTGGATTGACATTTGTATCGACCACTCCAATAACTGGGATGCCAAGTTTGCGGGCTTCAGTAACTGCGATGTGCTCTTTGAGCGTGTCAACGACAAAGATTGCGTTTGGTCGTCGTCCCATCGAGCGGATGCCCGACAAGTTGCGCTGCAACTTCTCAAGTTCGCGAGTGATTAACAAAGCTTCTTTTTTCGGCATCAGTTCAAACTCGCCCGTGTCTCGAAGGCGCTCGTACTCTTGCATTTTGCTCACGCGCTTAGAAATCGTGTCAAAGTTCGTCAACATTCCACCCAACCAACGCTCGTTGACATATGGCATGCCACAGTGCTCGGCGAAAAGTCGCACCGGGTCTTGCGCCTGCTTTTTCGTGCCAACAAATAAAATGTTTCCACCGTTCGCAACAAGGTCGCGAACGAAGCGGTATGCCTCTTCGATTCGAACAAGAGTCTGTTCTAGATCAATGATGTAAATGCCGTTGCGCTCGCCATAAATGAATCGCTTCATTCGTGGGTCCCAACGGGCGGTGCGATGGCCGAAGTGAACTCCAGCCTCAAGCATCTGACGCATGCTGATAATTGCCATAACGGTTCCTCTTTCTGTGGTTGAGTGCATGATCTCCCGCGCCGAAGCGACCACAGGATGGAAACCATGCAATTTAATAATGGGATAAAACTTAAATTCGTAATTCTGATTACTTCTTTTTGCTACTTCTGACTGTGAAAGCCTAGCGGTGAAGAGAATCAAACCGCATCAAAACCAGCACAAAAACTGACCAATAATCCTTGAACCGGCACTGCTCAACAACTTGAATCTTGACTAGCTAGCTGACTAGTTAGCCCGTTCACCAAAATTGCTCGGTGCGAAGTCCGCATATTTTGGGATAGATATTTTGCAGGGTCAACATAGACGTCAACATAGCTATAGCCCAGAATACCGTTCTCACGCACCCCGAAATAAAGCATCGAACCAGTCGTGCCAATTATTTGACCGGCTAAAACAGTGTCGCCGGTTCGCACCGTGCTGTTGGCAATTGACCCATAAGTTAAACGTCGACCGGCAGCCGTTCTGATCACCAGATAACGCTTGCCGCCGACCATGCCATAAAAACTTATTGTGCCATTCGCACTTGCAACTATCGGGGTGCCAATTTTTGTGCTGTACTCAATACCCCGATTGCCAGCACATCGCTCGCAACTCGGTTGTCGAAATGGATCAATGATTGACGCGATGTGTGGTGTCGCAATCGGCGAGATGAGCACACACGAAATAAATTTTGCTGGCGCAAAAGTCGATAGAACCAAGACAACAGACACAAAAACAGAAATCAAGATTGTTTTATTTCTGGCTTAGTTAATGACTGAAATTATTAAGCGATGTCGGCAGCAGTTAGCCGCGAACGAAGTTGCAATACGGCCTTGGTGTGAATTTGTGACACACGACTTTCGGTTACGCCAAGTACATCACCGATCTCACCCAAAGTTAAGTTCTCCTCGTAGTACAACACCAAAACTGTGCGTTCGCGTTCTGGTAAACGTTTAATTTCTTGGCGCATAATTTTGCGCAATTCTTGGGCTTCGACGACCGAGTCTGGACTCGGAACATATGACGCCCCAGAATGTGTAGATGCTGGCGTGTTATCGGCAATCACATGATCAAGCGGACCAACGGCACTAGACGCGATTTCTGTCAACCATTTTTCAAGTTCAGAACCGTTGATTTTTAATTTCGTGGCTAGTTCGTCATCAGTTGGCGAACGCTTAAGTGCATGTTCTAAATCAGAGATCGCGTTTTCGACTGTTCTGGCTTTAGACCGCACGCTGCGTGGCACCCAATCCAAAGATCGCAAACTATCTAAGATCGCACCACGAATTCGTGGCACCGCATACGTTTCAAATTTAAAACCAAGTGATGGATCAAAACGATCGATCGCGTTCATTAACCCAAACACACCTGAACTAACTAAGTCACCGATTTCAACTCGTTTTGGCAAACCTGCAGCGAGTCGGCCAGCGACGAACTTTACGAGTGAGGCATAATGCACCACGAGCCATTCACGAGCCAATGGATCTTTGTTCTCATGCCACTTCTTCCATGCTTCATCAATCGTAAGTCGTACAGGAAGAGCGTTCATGCGCGTGGATGTGATGCGCCGTATGCAGACTTGAGGCGCTCCTTGCTTACTTGGGTGTAACGCTGTGTGGTCGCAACATCAGAATGACCGAGCAACTCTTGTACTGCACGCAAATCGGCGCCGTTGTCGAGCAAGTGCGTGGCAAAAGTATGACGCAATGCATGTGGATGTGTTGGTGTGAGTGCGCGCTCGTCGATTATTCGCCGAACATCGCGTGGGGCCAAACGGCGACCACGCGTATTTAAAAACAGTGCCGAGAGTTCTTGGCTTTTGGTAACTTTCTCGTCTACTACTTCGTGACGAAATTTGAGCCAGTGTTTGACCGCTAACAGACTTGGCTCACTGACAGGTATCCGGCGCTCTTTAGACCCTTTGCCCATCACGATCACCGTGTTGTTACGAGCATTTATGCTGTCGACATCTAGCGAACAAAGTTCGCTGACGCGAAGTCCACTGCCGTAGAGCAGTTCGATCACCGATGTATCGCGTGATGACTTCCACTCTGGCACGTCTGGGTCTTTGCACGACAACAATGCATTCAACTGTTCTTTGGTCAAGACTTTTGGCAACCGACCCGTGCCAGAAGGCGTGCGAACGCCGGCGGTTGGGTCAGTTTTTAATGTTCCGTTACGAACATGCCAGGCGAAGTATCGGCGAATCGCCGCAAGTTTTCTGGTCACACTGCGTTTGGCTTGTCGGTTGGTTGTCAGAAAACTGATGTACTGACGCACCATGTCTCGTGTCACCAGCTGCGGTGAGTTTATTTTTAGTCGGGAGATCCATTCTTCAAATTGTTTTATATCACTGGCATAAGCACTCGTCGTGTGAGTTGAGGCAGCCGTCATCGACCCAATGAACTCGTCAATCTTCCACCCCGCCGCCATAGCAATCACAACGGTATCCGTTTAGTCGCGAGGCTGCCTGACTTCAATGACTTCCCACCAGCCAGAGTTGCCGACAACCCAACCCATTGCCTCTAATCGCCCAAGTGAAACTGCTGCTTGGATCGTCGCAAGATTTGTCCGAATCACAAATTCGTCCAGCGTAAACGGCGACCCGGCCATTGTCGAAACTAAATCTTGGTCACTTGAACTTAATCGTGGGCGTGGATCATAAATATTCGCTGATGTGCGTCGATTATCTAGCCCGAGCGCGACGAGAACATCTTGAGCGCCGATGATCGGTAAGCAACCTTGTTGAATCAAAAGATTTGTTCCGTTTGAGGCAACATTGCGCGGTGAGCCGGGCACCGCCAGAACAGTCACATCGCGTTTTTGTGCTTCGTCAACTGTGATCATTGAGCCACCAGTGGTGCGTGACTCGACAACAACTAGAACCTCACTGAGTGCCGCCAAGATTCTGTTGCGCAAAGGAAACCGAAACGCCTCGGGTGGTGAGCCTGGCGCAGATTCACTTAGTAGCGCACCGTGCTGGGCAATATCTTGCCAAAGTTGAGCATGCTCACGCGGATAAATCACATCGAGCCCCGACGCGACCACGCCCACTGGCCTGGCTGTTTGATTAATCGGTTTTGTCTTGCTTTCTAGTTCGAGGGCGCGCATTGCGCCACGATGCGACCACGCATCAATACCGCGTGCCAATCCAGAAATAATGCAAACATTATTTGCGGCTAAGTCGTAAGCAATATGAGACGCCAGATATCTGCCTGAGGCCGTCGCATTGCGAGTGCCGATCATTGCAACTCGACGGTTATCAAGCGCAGATAAATCTCCGAGATAAAACAACACCGCCGGTGGAGCGAGATCGCCAGTCAAAGCACGCGGATAATCAGCGTCGCCGAAAATCGCTATTTTCATGCCAGCACTTTTGCATCGCCTTGCGATCTGATCTTGTAACTCTTGCGTTGCCCGATGACGCAACAAAGTAATCAACCCCTCGGTTCGCAACATTGCGGCCACCGATTCGCTGGGTTTGGCCCGACCCTGCACGACCGCCCACGCAGTTTGTGGGTCGTGATGTTTCAAAAGTGTCATCAATCTTTTCGGACCAATTTTTGGCAATGCCGCAAGTGATGCGGCGGCAATTTGATCTTTTGATAACGCAAATTGTCGTACTTGTGAAACCATGTTCAGAAGATCAATTCTCGTGTGCGCAAACCAGAGGTCAAATCGACTCGCAACATCAATGCCAAATGCAAATGCGCTTCATCGACCACATCTGGAGCCCCCGCCAAGTCTGCAATTGTGCGCGCAACTCGACGCACTCGGTGGTATCCACGACCGGTTAGTCGACCAGAATCGAGTTCTTTGCGCAAAAGATGCTCGGCTTTTTTTGATAACGGTGCAGCGACATCTAGTTGCTGACGTGTCAGTGCCGAATTAGTGCAACCGAATCTAGAAAACGCCAAATTGCGCGCTGCTGCAACTCGTTTAGCGACAACGCTCGTCGACTCGCCTGAGATCGGAGAAATTAATTCATTTGTGTTGGGTCGACAGACAGCAACACGCAAATCAAACCGATCGAGCAATGGTCCGGAGAATCTTCGCAAATATCGTGCACGCGCCGCATCATCACAAGTGCAGGCGCCTGGGGTGCCCTCGCCACATGGACACGGATTAGACGCGGCAACAAGCAAGAACTCTGCCGGAATCACGACGCTCGTTCGCGCTCGTGCCAAACGAACGACTCCTTGTTCGAGAGGTTGACGCAAAGCGTCCAAAACCGACGGTGCGAATTCTCCGAGTTCATCAAGAAATAAAACACCGTGACTTGCAAGAGATAT
>BJGF01000012.1 GCA_014190295.1 Actinomycetes bacterium
CGGCATTACTGGCAGTGGTGGAGCAACAGTCGTGTTCGCAGGAATCAATGTTCGGGTGGTCGGCACAATAGTTGTGGTGGTTGCACTGCTTCCGCCACCGCCGCCAGACGAACCACCACCACCAGACGAACCACCACCACTGCTTCCGCCACCGCCGCCAGACGGCGGAGCAGTTGTCGAAGTAGTTGTTGTGCTGCCACTAGTAGTGAAATTAAACAAGCTAGTTGTGGCGCCACGCGAATCAGTAACTGTCGCAGATGCATAATAAGTAGTTCCGCTGTCAAGTTCGCCAAGCTCTGCGATTCCGTATCCGCCGCCACATGACGAACCATTGCCACTGCCATTTGTACGGCTTACAACATTCGTAAGTGAAGCATTTCTTGCCACAACAGCAGTAGTCACATGCCAATCAACACATGTGAAGTTGAACTCAACTAATCCGTTATTTAAAGTCCAACTAATTATTGGACGCGCGGGCACACTAGTTGTTGATGTTGAGCTAGTTGAGCTAGTTGAACTAGTTGAACTAGATGTCGTTGGACTGACTAAATAACCTGCAGGCGGAGTTGCACTCAATCGTGAGTACACCAAAAGATTCGGCGATCCACTGCCCTGACTCGAGACAACACCCGAGGTTGCCGACGAAGTTATCCAAGAAATAACACCCGCAACCGAGAGTGAAGGCTCGGCACTTAGCGCTAATGCCGCCACACCAGCAACATGAGGCGAGGCCATTGATGTTCCGGAAATTGTATTCGTAGCACTATTCGACGTGTACCAAGAAGATGTGATATTCGAACCTGGGGCAAAAACATCAAGGCATGAACCATAATTAGAAAACGATGAACGATCATCGGTGGATGTTGTTGAGCCAACGGTTATTGCAGAAGGTTCTGCCGCTGGCGAATAATTGCAGGCATTGGCATTTGAGTTTCCGGCTGCCACAACAAAAACGACACCGTCAGCTACGGCGCGCGCAACCGCGAGATCTAGAGCAGCCGAGCGAGAACCACCCAAACTCATGTTGGCAACCGCAGCAACACCACTTTGATGATCTTCAATCACCCAATCAATGCCCGCAATCACACCCGACGTCGACCCGGAACCGCTGCAATCAAGTACGCGCACTGCGACTGGTGAAGCACTCGGTGCCACACCATAATTTGTTCCGGCGATTGTGCCAGCGACGTGAGTTCCGTGTCCATGGCAATCTTCTGAGCCTCGCCCATCTGAAATTGAGCTGTAACCAGAACTGACTCGCCCGCCGAACTCGCTATGACTAGAAAAAATTCCGGTGTCAATTATGTAGGCCGTGACACCAGCACCTGAATAATTTCTGATGTAACGCGTATTGAGTGGCAGATTGCGTTGATCAATACGATCTAGGCCCCAAGACAGTGCAGTGGTCCCAGCGTCTGCATCTGCCGAAGGGGTAACCGCGTCAGATGCCAGAGAAGCGCTCGATGTGCCGACCGAATTAGTTGCAGTAACTGTAAAGGTATAAGAAACATTGTTGGTCAAACCCGATATCGCACAACTCAACGCTCCACTTGAACTGCAAGTCTTGGCGCCTGGTGAAGAAATTACGTTATAACCAGTAATCGTTGAATTGCCATCACTTGAAGGTGCAAGCCAATACAAAGTTGCAGATGCATTGCCGGCACTTGCTCGCACATTAAGTGGAGCCCCAGGCACTTGCGGAAGTGGCGCCGCCGTGTATGTCCAGTTCAGACGTGTCGCACCTTTTTTGCCACTGTAACCATCTATGGCAATTGCATAAGTCGTACCACTCGTGACTGCAACAGTTACTCGACTCCATACACCTGTTTCACCGGTTGCATCGTCGTTAACCGCGATCATTGTTAATGCGTTGACACTTGAACCTGTATAAACACCCAGCAGTGTGTCAAAGTCACTGGAATATGTAGTCAAAACTAAGGATCCTGTTTCGGCGGCAACCCACTTGTACCAAATAGATGCTGACGGCGCGTACCCGCCGTGAGTTGGTTCGCCAGATTGGCGAGTTGCTGTAAGCGTCGAGCTCGTCAAATAACTAGACGCACCAGAAATTTCTGTCGCCCCAGAAAATGGATCATTTACTAGCGGGCCGATTGTTGTTATTGGCGCAGTCGCAGTAGTCGGCACACCTGTGCCGGCTTCATTTGTTGCCGAAACTCGAAAGATGTGACTGACACCCACAACTAATGTGCGAATTGAGACAAATGTTGTTGGGCTAATACCGTCGTTATATGTTGTCCATGTTGAACCAGAGTTTGTTGAATATTGAATTATGTAGTCAGAGATAATTGCGCCACCATCTGATGTGGGCTCTTCCCAATCGATATCGACCTGGCCAGTTCGAGCCGTAACCGTGAGGCTTGTTGGTGCACCAGGAGCAATGGGTGTCCACGGAGTAATTGGTTCTGATGCGACTGAAGGAAGACTTGAACCGATTTCATTTGCGGCACGCACACGAAAACGATGCGCCACACCATCTGCAAGTGGCGTAACTGTTACTGCAACTGAAGCGCAGACACAACCAACAACCCCAACACTTCGATCCCAAGTTGTCCATGATGTGCCATCATCGACTGAATAATCAATGAAGTATTTCGTGATCGGTGAGCCACCATTTGAAGTTGGTGCCCCCCAACGAATTGCAACATAGCGTGGCCCAATCTGAGCCTCAACTACAGACAATGGTAAAGATGGAATGCCGGGGGCAACTGCCGTTGTCGAAGACGACGGTGTGCTTGTTCCGGCTGCGTTGACCGCGCTAACTCTAAAGATATACGACGTGCTGTTTGTTAAATTAGTGACCGTTACAGAACGCAAGGTTGTGACGTTGTCAACAAATGTTGACCATGAAGTACCAGAGTTTGATGAGTACTCAATGATGTAATCAGTTATAGAACTTCCACCATCGGTGAGTGGTGCTGTCCACCCGAGGACAACTTGCTGTAACGACACAGTTGTCACAACGACGTCACGAGGAGCACTTGAAACAGACACGTTCCATGGGGCGGCTGAAATAACGCCAGACGCGGGGCCGGTGCCAATTGAGTTGACTGCTTTAACTCTCAGCAAATATGAAGATCCGTTGGTTAGCCCAGTGATTGTTGCTGTAAGTGATGTTGATACGCCATCATCAAAAACTGAATAGTTTGCGCCAGCATCGCTTGAATATTCGACTACATAATCAGTGATCGCCGAACCACCATTAAGTAGTGGCGCGCTCCATGTCAAGCGGATACTCGCATTTAATGAAGTCGGTGATAATGAAGTCGGTGCACCAGGAGTGCCCGTGGTTGCAGTTGCAGTGCTAGATGGGTCACTCGCCCCAGCACTGCTGATTGCACTGACTCTAAACAGATAAACCGTCGCATTAGTTAAACCCGTGACGGTTGCCGAGGTAGAAGTTGAAGTGCCGTCGCTAAATGTTGTCCAACTTGTGCCTGAGTTAGACGAATACTCAATCAAGTAATCAGTAATTAGATTGCCATTGCTCGTAGTTGGTGCAAGCCAATTTAAAACTGCTGATGCATCGCCCCCAACTGCAGTTAAATCACGCGGCACACTTGGCGCAATCGGCACCGGTGCAGACCAAGCAGACTTTGTATACAGCAATAAATTTGCTGAGCCTGACCCGGCACCCACAACGACGTCGGGTGTCGCGTATGTAAGTAATTTTGTTGCCACCGCCGCAGGCGACATGGCCGAATCTGCCTCAAGCAAAAGTGCCGCTGCGCCAGCAACATGGGGCGAAGCCATTGAAGTGCCCGATTTGCCTGCAAGCGCAGTGGACGATGTATACCAGGCCGAAGTGATCGACGAACCTGGCGCAAAAATATCTAAACAGCTGCCATAGTTTGAATAACTTGCGCGCCCATCTACCGCAGTAGTTGCACCAACCGTGATTGCCGAAGGCGCAGAGGCTGGTGAATAATTGCAAGCGTTCAAATTGTTGTTGCCTGCTGCCACAACCATCACGATTCCGTCGGCAAATGCGTTCTCTACAGCCGCATTAAATGATGACGAAATCGCACCACCAAGACTCATGTTGGCAACTGCTGGCACGCCCGAAATATGATTCGTAATCATCCAGTTGATGCCGGCAATTACTCCAGAAATCGGACCAGAACCGCGGCAACCTAAGACACGAACCGGAACGAGGGCCACAGATTTGGCAACACCTGTAGTTGAGCCCCCAACTGTGCCGGCGACATGCGTACCGTGACCATTGCAGTCAGCCGAACCACGACCGTCGCTAATCGCGGTGTAGCCAACCGAAACTCGACCAGAAAATTGGGCGTGATCGGCGCGAATGCCCGTATCAATAATGTAAGCAGTTACTCCTACTCCGCTGAAATTGTATGAATAATTTGAATTGCTTCCATCAAGATTGGTAGGGCCGCGCTGGTCGATGCGATCTAACCCCCATGACGGCGGGTTGACTTGGTCGCCGTCGACTTCGATCAGCGAATCTTGCTCGATGTTTGCAACTCTTGAATCTTTCAGCAGTCGTTCTTTTTCTGAATCAGTTAACACGGCAACATAACCATTTATCGCCATTGTGAATACGCCTAAAATATTTACACCTAACCCTTGTTCGGCGGATACGAACTGTTGCGCAGAAACATCTTTGCGCAAAGTAACGATGTAAGAATTTGCAACTGGCCCATCTGAGTTAGTTGCTGAAGTCGGCACACTCGTGGTCGAACTAGTGCTCGTGCTCGAGCTTGTTGTCGAACTAGTGCTCGTGCTAGTAATCGAGCTTGTTGTCGTTGACGGAATCGTCGTGCTTGTTGTCGTTGACTGAATCGTCGTGCTTGTTGTCGGCACAGTAGTGCTCGTGCTAGTTGTCGAACTAGTGCTCGTGCTAGTTGTCGAACTAGTAGTAACAACTGCTTCATCATCAAGACGTATGACTCGATCTAGTTCGACAACCAAAACATCTCTGTCGGCTTTAAGCCGACGAACATCGGCCGCATCAAGTTCGGCAACAAAACCATTCGCAACATTGTCATAAACTTGGCTGATTGCGTTTCCGAGTCGAGCCTCTTTAGAAATCTTGGTTTGCAAATCTGTATTATTCGAAAATATAACTATGTAGTCGGCTGCTGGCGCATCGGCACCAGCCACTTGAACTGGCATCAATTGCGCACAAAGAGCAACAATCAAACCAAAAACCGCGCCCGAACGCCAAAAATGTAGACGGGTTTTAGATTGAAACATCTACCATTAAACCTACGCCGAGCATGTGACAAATGAATCTCTATGGTGCTGAGCAAACCTGCTCAGATATCTGATGAAAGTTGACTAAATCACTCGGGATTAAGTTATGCTGTCGTCGCTATCCGATTAAACCCTTTAAATCCCCTGAAACAAGCAAAAGGAAATCAACTAATGACTATTCGATTAGGCGATATCGCCCCAGACTTCACTGCCGAAACAACTCAAGGAAAGATCTCATTTCACAACTGGTTGGGTGATTCGTGGGGCGTGCTGTTCAGCCATCCGAAAGACTTCACACCGGTCTGCACGACCGAGTTGGGGTATGTCGCAAAAATTAAACCAGAGTTCGACAAGCGCAACGTAAAAGTTGTTGGATTATCGGTTGACTCGGTTCAGTCGCACAATAAATGGGAATCTGATATCGCTGAAACTCAAGGCACCGCAGTTAATTTTCCGATGATTGGTGACCCTGATCGCACGGTCAGCAATCTCTACGACATGATTCATCCAAATGCCAACGACACACTCACAGTTCGCAGCGTGTTCGTGGTTGGGCCCGATAAGAAAGTAAAACTTTCGATCACTTACCCGGCATCAACAGGTCGTAACTTTGACGAGATCTTGCGCGTGATCGACTCGCTACAACTAACTGCCAAACACAAAGTCGCGACACCAGCGAATTGGAAAAGCGGCGACGATGTAATTATCGGTGGCGCAGTGTCTGATGAAGATGCAAAAAAATTGTTTCCACAAGGTTGGAAAACAGTTAAGAGTTATCTAAGAGTTCTCCCACAGCCAAAGTAAACATCCGGCTTATGGCTTAGAATAAGCCTTCATGAACAGCACAAATATTGCGGCGCGAGCTGAATCGGCATCAAAAATCTATGGCGTTGGCGAAAACGAAGTCCGAGCCTTAGACAACGTCAGCGTCAGTTTTGAGCGCGGCAAGTTCAGCGCAATCATGGGACCAAGCGGTTCGGGTAAGTCGACGCTGATGCACTGCGTCGCCGGCCTTGACACACTGTCGACTGGCAAAGTTTTTATCGGCGAAACAGACTTGTCAGAGTTGAGCGACAAAGAAATCACGAAACTGCGCCGAGAAAAAGTTGGTTTTGTATTTCAGAGTTTCAACTTGATTCCGACATTAAATGCCTACGAAAATATCACCCTGCCACTCTCTTTGGGCAAAAAATTGGGCGATGAAGCATGGATCAAGCAAGTAATCGACACGATTTCGCTCAACGACCGACTTAACCATCGCCCGAGCGAATTATCTGGCGGACAACAACAACGAGTCGCCGTGGCCCGTGCGCTTGCAACACGACCTGAAATTATTTTCGCTGATGAGCCAACTGGCAACCTCGACTCAAAGTCAGGCTCTGACATTCTCAAATTTATGCGTCGCGCAGTTACCGACTTGCAACAAACAATCGTCATGGTCACCCACGATGCAGTCTCGGCAAGTTATGCCGATCACATCGTGTTTCTCGCAGATGGCAAGATCGCCGGCGAGATGACTCAGCCGACGCCTGACAAAGTTCTCGACTATCTCAAACATCTCGGCGAATAGATCGCTCAAATAAAGTGCTTCGACTCTCACTGAAAATGACCTTGGCCCGCAAGAGCCGATTACTTCTCACATCGCTGGCGATCATTCTTGGCACTTCATTTTTGTCGGGTACTTCAATTTTCTCAGCGACGATCAACAGCACCTTCGACCGTTTGTTCACCGATATATTCAGCGAGGTCAATGCGTATGTTCGATCTACTAATTCGGTTGACACCGGCTTTGGCGAGCAACGCGCACCGTCCCCGGTCTCGGCACTCGAGATCATTCTTAAGGTTGACGGCGTAAGCGCAGCAGTTGGTGACATGCAAAGTTACGCCCGAGTCATCGGCAAAGACGGCGAACCTCTGGGCAAAGATCAAGGCCCGCCAACATTCGGGGGCATTGTCTCATCAAGCCAAGCAGGTTTATGGATAGTTGAGAGCGGTCGACTTCCAGTGGGCGCCAAAGAAATGATGCTCGACCGCGAAACTGCACAAACCGGCAAATTTGTAATCGGAGACACAGTGCGCGTGAACGCTCTCTCAGGTACGCGCGAATTTTTACTTGTCGGAATCGCCAACTATGGCGACATTTCTTCGCCAGGCGGTGCGACATTTGCATTGTTTGATCAACCGACTGCTTCAGAGTTTTTGCTCAAGCCTGGTTTTGTTGATGCATTTTTGGTCAAGGGTGACGGTTCAATCAGCGACGAACAACTCGCTGATGCAATTTCTAGTGCTTTGCCGGTCGAAGCAAATCTTGAAACTCTTACAGGTGCAGAAATTACTGCTGAGACGACGAGTCAAATTAAAAAAGTTCTGGGTTTTTTCACCACATTTTTATCTGTGTTCTCTTTTATCGCACTAGGTATCGGTTGCTTTGTTATTTACAATGTTTTTTCAATCACTGCAGCACAGCGACAGCGCGAAAGCGCTCTGCTTCGAGCGATCGGTGCAAGTCGACGACAAGTCACCACATCATTGCTAGTTGAAGCAGTCATCGTTGGCTTGGTGGGTTCAATTCTCGGTTTTGTAGTCGGCATCGGTCTTTCGCAGGCACTAAGCGCACTCTTAAACGCGATCGGTCTTGAAATACCAACATCTGGTCTGACCATAAATACGAGTGCGATTTTTTATACGGTGCTGATTGGCACGGGCATCACCACGCTCTCGGCGATTCTGCCTGCGTTGCGCTCTGGTCGAGTGCCACCACTTGCAGCGATGCGCGCAACCGCGCTTGACACCGTTGCCAGTCTTAGTCGACGAGTGCTAATCGGAGTTTTGCTTCTTGTCTTGGGCTCTGTCGGAGTATTCGCGACATTGAATGGCGCCAAAATCATTGTTTTGGGTCTCGGTTTAGTTGCAGTCTTTGCTGGTGTGCTTGTTCTTGGCCCAGCAATTTCAAAACCAGTTGCGATGCTGCTCGGCAAACCAGTAGTAAAACTTCGCGGTATAACGGGCACGATGTCACAACAAAATGCGGCACGCAACCCGAAGCGCACTGCTCGCACAGCAGCCCCAGTTCTGATTGGCGTCGCACTAGTTACTTCATTCACCGCACTAGCTGCGAGTATCAAAGGCGAAATTCGGGAAACGATCGGCAGTTCATTTCACGGCGATTATGCACTTAGTGTTGACAGTCGCGGTTTTGGCGGAATACCAATCAGCATCACCGACAACATTGATCAACTGCCAGAAGTAACAACAGCAACTGGTGTGGGTTTTATCCCGGCCAAAATCGGCGATGAGTCACCGTTTGTTTTGGTTTTTAATCCAAAAAACTCTCAAGGTTTGTACGACCTAGAGATGATCGAAGGTAGTCAGTCCAGTTTGGGAAAAAACGAGATTCTCGTCGAACAAGATAAATCAATTAAGAAAAATCTTCTTGTCGGCTCGAGTGTGCAAGTCACTCTCGTTGATGGTCGCTCGATGCAACTTAAAGTCGCGGGCACTTATAAAAACGCATTCGGCAACTATGCGGTTAGTCGCGAACTCTTTGAAGGATCAACTACCCCGCTGTTTGACAGTTTTGTATATATCAACACAGCCGATGGTGTGAGTGATCAAAGCGGCCGAAAAGCCATTGCGGCAATTAGCGCCGACCTCGGAATCGGCACACTCGAAAGTCGCAATGAATATATCGATTCACAAGCCGCACAAGTCAACCAACTGCTCGCACTAATTTATGGAATGCTGTTTTTGTCAGTGATCATCGCGATTGTCGGCATCATCATCACGCTGTTGCTCTCTGTGTTCGAACGCAAGCACGAAATTGGTTTACTGCGTGCGGTCGGCATGACCCGTTCGCAAGTTCGCACCATGGTTCGTTGGGAGAGCGTGATCACATCGCTATTCGGCGCCGTAACCGGCGTAGTTCTGGGCATCGTCACCGGTGTCGTGATCGTCGTTTCACTCAATGAATCGGGCATCAGTGGCTTCACTCTGCCGATCACCAGCACCGTCTTCATCTTGATCGGGTCATTTATTATTGGCGTACTAGCCGCCGTGTTTCCTGCATGGCGCGCTACACGCACGAATATTATTTCTTCAATCGCCTCAAACTGATTTGCGAACTTGCGCTAACTCCGAAAGATAAATATGTTCTGCAGGATGCACGCCTGGCGGCGTGTCGTGCTCTGTTACATAACGACTCGAACTTGTGCCAGCATGTCGAACTTGGCAGTCGGCACACCAATAAAGCACACGGTTTGCTTCGCCGTGATGAGTAACTCGAATCAAACCGTTGCACCGCGCACAAGTTTTTCCGTGGCGACCATAAACGGCAAGTTCTGTTGCGGCATGTTGCGGATTCTCAAGAATTACTCCGGCGGCGAGCGACACAAGTTCTCGGCATTCGTCACGACTTAGCGAACTTACTTTCGCCCACGGATGTAATTCACATGCCCAAAGCAACTCGCATCGATAAACATTGCCGACTCCACGCATCACCCGTTGGTCAAGCAACACTTCGGCGATCGTCGCATCTGCATCTTCGTAGCGCAACATTCTGTCAACACATTCATCTAAGTCGACATCTGCATTCAATAAATCAGGGCCCTGTCGACCGAGAATCGGATGACGGTGTGGATCAAAATCGTGATGTGACTCAACTTCAGCTGCACCACAACAAATTACTGATAAGTCAGATACTTCAATTACGACTTGAGCAGATTTTTTTCGCTTCATTTGATTGTCACCGGCTCGACAAATATACCAAGATCCTTTTCTGCGCATGGTCGTTGTCAGTGCGATACCGTCATCCCAAATAATTTCAATGCTGCGACCTTCAACACGCACTTCTTCGATCATTCGACCAATCTGAGGACTAAGAACAATTGATTCAGTTGTTTCAAAATGCACCATCTGGTGACCGATCAATGCAATTCTTAATGCAGACGCATTATGTTGCACTGAAGTAAACCGCATGTTCACACAATAAGTGATAGACCTATGCTGGATCAGGTTTTTCTAAGGCAGCACTCCGACCGAGGCCAAGGCAAGTCGAATTAGACGGTCATGACCACTGGTCATCTCAAGTCGCATCTGATCGCTGTTGGCCTGCTCTGGGGTATACCACCCAAGATCGAGAGCTTGTTGCGACGGTTGACAGTCACCCGAGACGGGCACAACAAACGCGAGGCTTACCGCATGATGTCGCGGATCATGAAAGCCACTTATCTCTGGATCCGTGAAATATTCAACGATCGTGAACGGCGCTGGTTCAGGTGGAATATTCGGCAAAGCCATCGGACCAAGGTCTTTTTCGAGATGACGCAATAACGCTTCACGAATCCGCTCGTTAAGCAGCACACGACCAGAGACAATTGTTCGTGAAATCGAGCCATCAGGGGCTTGGCGAAGCAACATTCCGACATGCGTAACTACGCCGAGTTCATTAACCCGAACAGGAATCGCGTCTATATATACGAGCGGAACTTGACCACGCACCAGTTCAAGCTGATTTGGATCTAACCAATTTGTTCGTGTGTCTGTAATTTCACCCAAGATAATTCTCCTTAGTAGTTAAACATTGTTTCAGATTATGGGCCGCTCTCGTGGCATGATGCATAGATGACAAAGCCACTTAATCGAATAACTGTTTTAAGCCTTGCCAGTTTTCTTACTTTTACCGGTCTTATGCACTTCGTGGTGCCTGGCAACTTTGATCAACTTGTGCCACCTTGGCTGCCAGGATCCGCGAGGTTTTACGTGCTGATCACTGGTCTCGGCGAACTTCTGATCGGTCTCGGCTTATTCAAACAGAGCACTCGCCACTACTGCGCGTGGGCTGCAGTAATTATTTTTCTTGTCGTCTTTCCAGGAAATATTTATATGGCTTACGACTGGCGTGACCGAGAATTTTCGCAACAACTCGTCGCTTACTTACGATTGCCGTTTCAGATTCCGCTCATCTTGTGGGCGTTAAACATTGCCCGCAAAACATCACGAGAATAGTTTTTACCAGTTTCCGGCGACATATTTGGTTTCAAGAAACGCCAAAAGTCCATCGTGTGCACCTTCACGACCAAGACCAGATGCTTTGACACCACCAAAGGGTGCCGCGGGGTCAGAAACAAGCCCACGATTTAGTCCCACCATTCCAGATTCGAGTGCTTCAGCAAACCGCATGCCGCGACCAAGGTCACGAGTGTAAACATATGAAACGAGTCCGTGTTCGACATTATTCGAGTGCGATAAAATATCATCGCTATCTTTGAATCGAACCAATGGTGCGACTGGTCCGAAAATCTCTTCGTTCAAAATTGGCGCGTTGAACGCAACATCGGTCAACACAGTCGGTTGATATCCAAACGAGCCGTCGGTTGCTGCGCTGCCACCACAAGCGATTTTGGCGCCTGCATTTTTTGCACTATCGACTAGTTCAGCAACTCGCTGCTGCTGCGATTTTGAAACTAAAGGCCCGACTGTTGTTGTGGCATCAAGCCCGTTACCAAGAACCAGCGAACTCATCCGTGCTGTTAGCCCATCAGCAAATGCATCATAAATTTTTTCATGAACGAAGAACCTGTTGGCTGCGGTGCAGGCGGCGCCACCATTACGCATTTTTGCCAACATTGCACCATCTATAGCGCTGACAATATCGGCATCATCAAAAACGACGAACGGTGCGTTGCCACCGAGCTCCATTGTGCAGTTGATGATTTTTTCTGCGGCTTGTGCAAGCAATACTGCCCCAACTTGTGTCGAACCAGTGAATGAAAGTTTGCGAACCTTGTCTGATTTCAACATCGCACTAACGGCTGGCCCAGATGGATTAGGTACGACTACATTGACGACACCATCAGGCACACCGGCGCGATGCATGATCTCGGCGATTGCTAGTGCGGTCAGTGGTGTGTCGCTTGCAGGTTTCAAAACAACGGTGCAACCAGCGGCCAAGGCTGGACCAATTTTTCTAGTCGCCATTGCCGCTGGAAAGTTCCATGGGGTTGCGAGCAGTGCTACTCCGACTGGTTGGCGTGAAACCATCAACCAATTGGCGCCACCTGGTGCTCGTCGATAGTCGCCGTCAATGCGCACTGCTTCTTCGCTGAACCAACGAAAAAATTCGGCGGCATACGCAACTTCGGCGCGAGCATCACTTAAGACTTTGCCGTTCTCCATTGTGATTAAGCGGGCAAGTTTTTCTTGATCTGCGATCATCAACTCATAACTTTTGCGTAGTATTTCGGCTCGAGCCCGTGGCGCAGTCGACTTCCACGATGCAAATGCATTCTGAGCAGCATCAACAGCAGACAAACAATCTTCGACACCCGCGCATGAAACTTGTGCCAAGGTTGAGCCATCAACCGGATTAGTTACATCAATTTTTTTACTATGGCTTATCCATTTACCACCAATAAATGAATCAAGTGGAAGCGTTGCATCTAGTTTTTGGGCGTTACTTTTCATACTGTTCAGTCTTACCTAATCTCACCCAGAGTTTGAAACGCTAGATTTAGCAGGTGAATAAAAGGCGAATTGTCTTGATGTTGCTGTTGGCGATGGGTGTGTCTTCAAGCAGTTATGGCGTGATGTTTACGATGCTTGATGATTTTCGTAACACTTTCGGTATCGCTGAATCAGCTCTCGGGTTTATTGTCGGAGTGGGTTTTTTCACATCATTTTTTGGACAAGTAAGCCTTGCCCCACTTGCCGATCGCGGTCGCGCGCACAGACTCATCATTTTAGGATTGGGCCTTGAAGTTCTCGGATGTCTTGGCATGGCATTTGGTGAAACTTTCATCACACTTTTGATTTCAAGATCAATAATGGGTTTGGGTGCCGGTGCTGCTTTGCCCGCTCTGCGACGAGTGATCATTGTTGCCGATCCAGAAAACTTCGGTCACAACCTTGGTCGCATTTTGTCATTCGAAGTTGCCGGGTTCGCGTCTGGTCCAATTGTTTCAGTTATCTTCGCCCAACTTTTCGGCATTCCTGGGCCATTTATCTTTCTTGCAATTGCAATAACAGCTTTTGTTCTGTTAATTGGTCAAGCCGACATACCTGAGACAAAAAAAGAGCATCAGCCAACTGAGCGATTTGCTATTGACCTTCTGAAAAATCGTGCAGTTGCTTCGGGTATTTTGATCGGCGTCGCGTTGTTCTTCATGATCGGTGTTTTTGATTCACTTTGGGTGCTGATGATGGACGACATGGGTGCAGGCCCATGGATGGCAAATCTTGGTATTTCAGTTTTCGTTTTGCCACTCGTGCTGCTCGGGCCATTCGGCGGAAAATTAGTTCAGCGCGTCGGCCCATATCGCGCAGGTTGTTTAGGCATGATTCTCGGTGCAATTTTTATGACGGGCTATGGATTAATGCCAACACCCGCACTGATGATGGTCGTGTTTTTTCTTCACTCAACCAACGACGGTTTTTTCGTCACCGGAGCCGGAATCGCCGTGGGCACCAGCGCACCACTCGAGCGTCAGGCCGGCGCTCAAGGTCTTCTTGGTGGCATGGAAACCTTGGCTGGTGGCGTCGCCGCAAGTTTTGCCGGTGTCGCCTACGACCATCTGGGTCGCCCGGCAACATTCATCGGCACCGGCGCAATCATGGTCACGCTCATCACCGCGAGTCGTATTTTGGCTGGCGACAAATGGTCTGAGCGCAACGTTGTGCCGAAATCCGCAGTTTCTTTAGACATAATTTCGTAATACTGTTTATTAACCATGGGATTACGCGACGGTGACGGTTGGGTCGATTGTGACTGCGGGTTTCGCCATTGGGGTCGGTTCGGTGCTGCTGGTTTATTACTTGTGCGTCGTGATACACCACAGCCGCAAGTGTTGCTTCAATTACGAGCCGAATGGACACACGGCGGCGGCACCTGGGCATTACCTGGCGGCGCAAAAGATTCGCACGAAGATTCTGTAACGGCTGCGCTGCGTGAAGCACACGAAGAAATGGGTATCGAAGTCACTGCACTAACTGTGAAACATATTTTTTCTGATGATCACGGTCCATGGAGCTACGACACAGTTATCGC
This sequence comes from Actinomycetes bacterium, assembly GCA_014190295.1. Taxonomy (GTDB): domain Bacteria; phylum Actinomycetota; class Acidimicrobiia; order Acidimicrobiales; family Ilumatobacteraceae; genus BACL27. The sequence goes on from BJGF01000012.1 coordinate 14,276, forward strand.
ACACACGATGAGTGACGCAGGAGCACACATTGCCAATCCAGAATCAACAGCAACTAAATGGTCGTCAATTGAAGAAGTTGCGACTCTCAACCTTCACCCAGGTCTAAAACAATCCTGGGCCGCGTTGAAGCCGCTAACCACTAGTTCACTAGAAAACTAAAAGTTTTACAACGCTGTTGCGTAAAGTTCGTGAACTTCTCCACGAGTTGGATAACGCGGAGTATTCAAAATTATTAAGTCACGCAATGCATCTTGCGTGAGTGCGGCAATGCTGTCGCTTGTCGCGCCAAGTTCACTGAGTTTACGATTCGTGCCAACGGTCTTTGACAGTTTTTCAACCGCCGAGATTGCGGCATCTGGGTCGACTTCAACGCCAAGTGCTTGTCCAACATTGGCGTAACGCTCGGCAACAACGTTGCGATTAAATCGCATTACGTGTGGCAACATCGTGGCCAAAGTCTGCCCGTGTGCTTGATGCAACTGTCCAGAAATTGGGTGACCAGTTGCATGCACAAGACCAAGCAACGGCCCGCTCGAAAATGCACGACCAGCCAAGTGCGACGCGAGTTGCATCTGGGCTCGTGCTTCAAGATCGGCACCATTAGTGACCGCAGTCGGCAAATATTTCGCAACGAGTCGCATTGCATGCAATGCCAAGGCATCGGCATACGGGTTTGACTGCACCGATGTGTACGCCTCAATCGCATGAGTCAAAACATCCATCCCACATGCAGCAGTGCCTTTTGATGGCATGCCAACTGTGAGTGTCGGGTCTAACAAAATCGTGCGTGGACGAACTGTCGGGTTACTAAACGTAAGTTTGCGGTGATTCGCTGGGTTTGTCATCGTGTCAGTGATTAATCCACCACCGTTTGTTTCTGAGGCGGTACCCGAAGTGGTCGGAATCGCAATTGTCGGCAAACCAGGTTTTGACGCACTGGCCTTTGGTGCAAGTGTCGAAAAATCAATTCGATCGTTTGCATCTAAATCTGGGGCGAATGCTAAACCGAGATGATCAACGCCGTTCGGCGCAGCCAAAGCAATGTATTTGCCACAGTCCATTACTGAACCGCCACCGATTAATACAATCACCGTGCCTTCAAGCCCAAACTTATTAAGCGCCGCAACTCCAGCAGCAACATTTATGTCGGTTGGGTTCGGTGAAACTTGATCAAACACCTGCCACTTCATGCCGGCAGTTGTCAACGCATTGGTGATCGGCGTGACGACACCGGCTGCGTTTACACCAGCATCAGTGATGATAAATGCACGGGTGCCGTGTGGTGTTAAATATTGCGCGAGCGTTGCGGCAACATTTGGGCCAGATACCGTGCTCGACATTGGCTCAAGACCGAAAGTGCTTACTGCAGGATCCATTACTTTTCTCCCTTTGTCCGTGCTGAGTTTATATTTTTTCCTAAACTATCTGGTTCGTAGCGCGAGATTTCAGCACGACCAACAACCTGCCAGTGCACTTCGTCTGGCCCGTCGGCAAGTCGCAGCGTTCGTTGACCTGCATACATTCTGGCGAGCGGTGTCCATTGTGAAATGCCGGTTGCACCAAAAACTTGCATTGCTTCATCGATGATTTTGCAAACGCGCTCTGGCACCATTGCTTTGACTGCACTCACCCAGACTCGTGCTTCGTCGTTGCCCATCGTGTCCATCGCGCGCGCAGCACGCAACACCATTAAACGCATCGCTTCAATTTCAATTCTTGCTTTGCCGATTACTTCGGTATTTTTGCCGAGACGCGCAATTGGTTTGCCGAATGCTTCACGACTGAGTCCACGGCGAACCATCAATTCGAGTGCGCGTTCGGCAGCACCAATTGATCGCATGCAGTGATGAATGCGACCAGGCCCGAGTCGAACTTGCGAAATTTCAAAACCACGACCGACACCAAGCAACATGTTTGATTTCGGCACACGAACATCAGTAAAACGCAAATGCATGTGACCGTGAGGTGCATCATCTTCGCCAAACACATGCATCGCTCCAAGAATTTCAACACCTGGAGTATTCATCGGAACCAAAATTTGAGAATGACGACCATGTGGTGGTCCATCTGGGCTGGTCTGCAACATACAAATCATTATTTTGCAACGCGGATCACCAGCACCAGAAATATAAAACTTTTCGCCGTTGATCAACCATTCGTCGCCATCTAAAACTGCACGGCACTCTAAATTTTTTGCATCCGACGATGCCACATCTGGCTCAGTCATTGCATATGCCGAACGAATTTCGCCGTTCATCAGCGGCTCAAGCCATTTCTTCTTTTGTTCAGGTGTGCCAACTCGTTCAAGAACTTCCATGTTGCCCGTGTCCGGTGCACTGCAATTCAAACATTCAGAAGCGATCGGGTTCTTGCCGAGTTCGGCAGCGATGTATGCATAGTCGAGATTCGAAAGTCCTTGACCTGTTTCTGAGTTGGGCAAGAAAAAATTCCATAACCCATTCGCTTTCGCTTTGGCTTTTACTGAATCAAGAAGTTCAAGTTGACCTTTACCGTATTGCCAGCGATCTGGTCGGCCTTCACCAAGTTTGAAATATTCGTCCGTCACAGGATCAATTTCGTTTTTGATAAACGCAATAACCGCTTCATAGAGCGGCACAGCGCCTGGCGACATCGCCAAGTTCATTGAATCGTCGGTGGTTATTCCTGAGTGCATTCGTGGAGCGGCCATCACCCCACGCTAGCCCTATAACCCGATTCGACTTTTAGTCAGAGCGCGATTTCGTTTTAATCGCGCAACAGCACTAACGGGATTTCGCGCGAAGTACGAGTCTGATATTCGCCATAGCCCTTATATTTCGCAGTGATTTGTGGCCACAAGGTTTCACGTTCGGTCGAGTTTGCAATTCGTGCCGTCATCGTCTTTTTCTTCTCACCCATATAACAAACAATAACTTTAGGGTTGTCTCGCAAATTTACAAACCATGCCGGATGCTGATCGTCTCCGCCACGAGAAGCAACAATCACGATCTCGCCGTCAATTTGCAGTGGCGAAGTCAACATCACCGCGCGTTGCTTGCCACTTTGGCGACCAGTCGTTACTAACTCGAGCACCGGCATATTGGCGACAAACCAGCCCTTGCGTCCACGTGTAACACCCAGCAATAATCTGTGAACCATGTTCATTGCTTTTAGTTTTCGGTCGCTCGGCATAAAAACTTTCTAGTCAGAAACTCTTTAAATATTCAACTAGTGAACTGGTGCGCCAGCACGAGCCACGGTCTCTGAAACATATTTCGGGCGAAACATCGTGGCGAATACAAATCCGCCAAGACCAATGCACACTGACGAAACGAGTAGTGGCTGGCTTGAATTGATTCCTGATGTGATGTAACCAACCAAAATTGATGCTGGAACTTGCGCCAAACTTTGCACACTGCTGTAAATACCCATCGCTTGACCTTGTTGACCGGGTTCTGCAGAACGGCTGACAAGGCTTGACATATTGGCCATGGTTAACCCATTGAAAAAAGTGAAGAATGGAATCACCATATATAGGTATGCCGATGATGAGGTTGGTGTCAAAAAGTAAACCAACATCATCGCCGCAGTACCGAACAAACTAAATCGCAAAACTTTGAAGTCGGCAAGTTTCTTTGCGACGCGAGCAACAACTACAGCCTGTGAGAACGCGATGAATAAACCGACGAGCGCGAAGTAGTCGCCAATTTTTGCAGATGTAAAATCAAAACTATTTCTTAGGTAAACACCGAAGAATGTCGTAAAGAAGGTAAAACCAGCGTTAAACAAAAACCCGGTTGCTAAAATTACTCGAAGTCGATCTGATTTAAAACCAGCCACGACATTACTAACGGCGCGACCCATTTTGATTCGCCCACCATGAAACTTTTCTTTGAGCGTCTCAGGAAACGTCACTAAAACACTCACTGCGTTTGCGAGTGCAATGATTGCTGCAAACCAAAATGGCGTTGTTGCACCGAACCAACTTGGAGTGTGAAACAATCCATAAAAACTTGTGTCGGGTGAACTAAGTCGTCCACCCAGATAAGGCCCGATAATAAAGCCCAAGCCAAATGCTGCGCCGAGCAAGCCAAAATTCTTGGCTCGATTTTCGTTGGTGCTCACGTCACCAATCGCGGCTTGCGCCACTGCCAGGTTGCCACCAGTGATGCCGTCTAACGCTCGTGCGGCAAATAGTAAAGGTATGTTCGCCGTGCTGATGCCAATCGCAAATAATACATAGCCAACAGATGTGCCGAAGATCGATGCTGCAAGCACGGGTCGTCGACCGTGACGGTCAGACATCTGACCCAAAATCGGCGCGGCAACAAAAATACAAAATGGATAGATGGCCTGCAACCAGCCAAGCATGATTAATCCTTGAGTGAATGACCAGCCTTCAGGAGTAACACGAAATGGCGAGCCAGGGCTAATTAATAATGGAAAAACAGGAATCAAGATCCCAAAACCAAGTAGATCAATAAAAACTGTAGTAAAAATTGCCAACATCGGATTTTTACGCATGTAGCAACACTACAGCCCGTATCATTTTTGAGATGAAAGATCTCTTCTCACTTAAAGGTCGCGTAGCGCTGGTCACGGGCGGATCACGCGGAATCGGCGCAATGATCGTGCAAGGGTTTCTAGAACACGGGTGTTCGCGTGTCTACATCACCGCACGTAAGGCCGCACAATGCGATGCCGCTGCCAAAGAACTTTCGCAATTTGGCGAATGCATTTCGATTCCTGGTGATATTTCAACTCAGGCTGGAGTTGCAGCATTGGCAGCAGCAATCACCGAACGCGAAACAACACTCGATATTTTGGTTAATAATGCCGGAGCAGCATGGATGGCAGAGTTTGATGCGTTTCCAGAATCTGGTTGGGATAAAACAGTCGACATAAATATGAAGACACCATTTTTTCTAACTCAAGCACTCGCACCACTTCTTCGTGCTGCTGCAATAAAAAATAATCACATCGCCAAAGTCATTAACATCGCTTCGGTCGATGGCATCTCAATTAACGAAATGGAGACTTATCCATACGCCGCTAGCAAAGCAGGTCTTATTCATATGACCAAACGCATGGCGTTGCGATTAGCAAAAGACAAAATAAGTGTTACAGCAATTGCACCGGGTGCTTTTGCATCAGAAATGAACAAAGTCGCCCGTGACCACGGTGATGTTGTGGCAACACAAATACCTGCGGGGCGCATCGGCACACCAGAAGACATGGCGGGTGCTGCGATTTATCTCGCGTCACGCGCTGGTGACTATGTTGTCGGTTCAACGATCATCGTTGACGGTGGCGTGACGTACGCCCGCTAGCTATCGCTCGCTAATTATTTTTTCGCTGGGTCGTAACTTGACAAGAAATTGCCAAGTCGACCAATCGCCTCGGTCAAATCTTTAGCATAAGGCAAAGTAACAATGCGCAGGTGATCTGTTGTCGGCCAGTTGAAACCAGTGCCCTGAACCACAAGCACGTGTTCGGCGCGCAAAAAGTCGAGCACGAACTTTCGATCGTCGGCAATCGGATAGATTTTCGGATCTAATTTCGGAAACACGTAAAGTGCACCTTTGGGTTTGACGCAAGAAACACCTTTGATCTTTTCAAGTGCGGTTATTGCTGCATCGCGTTGTTCAAGCAGTCGGCCTCCAGGTAAAACTAAATCTTTGATACTTTGTCGTCCACCAAGAGCAGTTTGTATCGCATGTTGTGCCGGCACATTGGCACACAACCGCATGTTGGTCAGCATGTTTATACCTTCGATGTAACTAGCCGCATGTTTGCGTGGCCCGGTCATCACCATCCATGCGGCACGAAAGCCTGCGAGGCGATATGCCTTTGATAATCCGTTGAAAGTCATCGTAAAAACATCAGGGGCAATCGCGGCAAATGTCGTATGCACTGCATCGTCGTAGAGAATCTTGTCGTAGATCTCATCGGCCATCACGATCAATCCGCGTTCGGCAGCGAAGTCTGCGATCTCGCGCAAAATTTCTGGGCTATAGACAGCACCAGTCGGATTGTTCGGATTAATAATCACAATTGCTTTCGTGCGATCACTGACTTTTGCACGAATGTCACTCATCATCGGCATCCAGCCGTTCGACTCGTCACACAAATAGTGCACTGGTGTGCCACCCGACAAACTTGTGGCCGCTGTCCAAAGTGGATAATCGGGCGCAGGGATTAAAACTTCATCGCCGTCATCAAGTAATGCATTGAGTGCAATTTGAATCAACTCACTCACGCCGTTACCCAGCCAAACATCATCAACATCCGTGATATCAATGCCGCGCTCTTGGTAGTTCTGAACAACAGCAGTGCGTGCCGACAAGATGCCTTGCGAATCTGAGTATCCCTGTGAAGTTGGCAGGTTGCGCACAACTTCGACCAAAACTTCTGGTGGAGTTTCAAAACCAAACGGTTGCGGGTTGCCGATGTTTAATTTGATAATCCGATGACCTTGAGCCTCGAGTCGTTTGGCTTCATCCAGCACGGGGCCACGAATGTCATACAGCACATTGGCTAGTTTTCGAGACTGCATGATTTCCATGATTAACAATGCTATGCCGATAATTCTGCGTAAAATCCTGCGTAAAATTGTCTCTATAGAACCTTCAAAAATTGTGCTGTTTTATAAATTCACACCCCTCGCCGACCCCGAGGCGATTCGGCTTTGGCAGCGCGCGCTCTGCGAGAGATTTAATCTAAACGGTCGAATCATTATTTCTAAAGATGGCATCAATGGCACCGTTGGTGGATTAATGACAAACATAAAAAAGTACCTCCGAGCGACGAAAGAGTTTGCACCATTCAAAGAAATTGACTTTAAATGGTCCGAAGCTCTAGGTGACGAGTTTCCACGACTAGTGATTCGTGTACGAGACGAGATCGTTACTTTTGGCGAACCAGATGAAATTATTGTTAATCAAGACGGCGTTGTCGGCGGTGGTGTTCACTTAAAACCAAGCGAAGTGAATGAACTTGTTGCACGACGCGGCGACGAAGTGATCTTTTTTGACGGCCGCAGTGCTCACGAGGCACGGATTGGCCGATTCAAAAATGCCGTGATCACAGATGCTGTAACGACACCAGATTTCATTAACGAGCTCGAAAGCGGAAAATACGATCACCTGAAGAGTAAACCGATTGTTACTTATTGCACGGGCGGCATTCGTTGTGAAGTGTTGTCAGTATTAATGAAAAATCGTGGCTTTAAAGAGGTCTACCAAATAGATGGCGGCATCGTGCGCTACGGCGAAGCGTTTGGCGACGATGCACTCTGGGAAGGCTCGCTCTATGTTTTTGACAAGCGACTCAAGATTGATTTCAGCGATCATGCCAAAGTTTTGGGGTCGTGTGATTATTGCTCGGGCAGCACTAACCAGTTTTACGATTGTGCCAACCTTGAATGTCGTTGTCTGTTTTTGGTTTGCGCAACATGTGCAGCAAAAACTTCACCGATTACTTGCCCAAGTTGCCGCGCAAAAAATATTTAAGACGCTGAAAAAAGTTTCTTCCAGTCTTGATGGTCTTTAGCAAGTCCTGTACTAATTGCTTCTAACGCGCCGGCACGCAAGCGTTTTTTGCTTGCCAAGTGGGCGGCAGCGTTCAATGCTGTAGTTGACTTGGCAAACTCGATTGCTGCTGGCATCAGTTCTGCTTCTGTTGCCACAACACGATCTATAAAACCCGTCTCGACACCGTTTTGCGGCGTGAAAACTTCAGCCAATAACACGGCGCGCGAAAGTGCGGCGGGTGTTACGCGTTGACGCAAAATTTCTATCGTTGAATACGGCATCGCCATGCCGATTGCTACTTCATTGGCGACATATTTAAAGTTGCCGGCAACGCCAATCCGATAATCACAACTTTGCAATAAAAATACTCCCATCGCAATTGCGTGACCAGGGCAGGCAATTATCACAGGGCTAGAGAAACTCAGCAAACGAATCGCCAACTCAATACCGCCGTTCAACATCTCAAAGGCTGGCTGACCCCCAGCGGAGAGCGTCTTCAAATCAAATCCTGCCGACAAAATACCCGAACGTCCCGTTAATACCACTGGAAGTTTCGCTTTTTCTGCTTCATCGAGTGCCAAGTTGACTGCCTGCTGCATCGCGAGTGATAGTGCATTTGCTTTGCCATCATCGATCGTGATGACAGTAACTTCGTCAACAATTTCAAAACTAACCGCGCCATTTTGTATTTTGCTCATAGCCCGACTTTATCCCTAACTGTGCTGTCGTGCCCAAGCGAACTTCTTATCGTGACAGCGAAATGTGGTAGAGAGTATCTCGTGAACCGTTCACCAAGAATTATCATCAGTGCAGCAACCATCTCACTAATCGCATCGCTACTAGTCGGCTCCGGAAATATTCAGGCTTCAAAAACTACGACCCCAAGCGCGCCAGTAATTACCCGAGTTGATTCAATAAAAAGAACTGCAACAAACTACGACTTGCAAGTATATTTTTCGATTGAAAGAAGCACAAGTACTTCGTCAGTCACTTCTACTCTTGTTTCAGCGTCAGGCAAGACATGCAGTGCAGCCGTCGGCAAGCAATCCTGCACGATACAGAACATTACAAAAAACAAAATGGTCAACATCACTGCTAAATCAAAAAGCGCGATTGGCTACGGACCATCAAGTTCAACAGTGCAATATAAAGTCGGTTCTGGTAGTTGGACAATTAATGGCGGAACATCAACTGGTTCACCAATCAACACAACAAACAGGTCTGCGGTTGACGAAAGACCATACAGCCAGTTTGTTCCATCTTCATATAGTGCAAGTTCTCCGGCACCACTGGTCGTTCTATTACACGGCTACGGCTCATCTGGTAAACAACAAGAAAGCTACATGAACTTCACCGCTGTCGCCGAACAACGTGGTTTCATCTTGGCCTATCCAGATGGAACAGGTGACGTAACTGGAAGACAATTTTGGAATGCAACCGATGCTTGTTGTGCTTTTAGTTCTAACGTTGATGATGACGCATACTTAATTGCAATGTTGGATGATATTGAAGCCAAATATTCAATTAATCGTAAACGAATTTATTTTGTTGGACATTCGAACGGAGGCTTCATGTCGTATCACATGGCCTGCAAACACTCTGATCGCGTTGCCGCTATCGCCAGCCTCGCTGGGGCAACATTCTTCAACTCAAGTGACTGTGGCGCAAACAATCCGGTCAGTGTGCTGCAAGTTCACGGCACAAGTGATGCAACGATTCTTTACAATGGCGGATCAATACTCGGAAATCAGTATCCAAGCGCATTGGCTTCAGTCAGTCAATGGGTGACGGTAAATAAATGCCTTACAAATTCGGTATCACTTGCAGAAAAAATTGATCTTGAAAAAAGTATCGCAGGTGACGAGACTTCGATTGCATCTTGGACTAAGTGTCGCAACGGAACTGAAGTTGAACTGTGGACAATAGAGAATGCCGGACACATACCGGCGCTTACATCAAGTTTTGCCAGCAAGATCTACGACTTTTTTTCATCCCATCCGAAGTCGTGATCATTTATAAACGAGCGCAACACAGTGAAGAACGCCTCTGGCTCGTCACGAAATACTCCGTGACCCGACTTTGCAAAGCGCTCAAATCTCACAAGGTCTTTGGGTAACGCATTCACAATGCGTTGCGCACCCACCATTGGTGTAACCGGGTCGAGTTCGCCATGCGCAACAAGCACGGGTTCGCGCACATCTGCAAGCTCGGCCAAGAGGTTCATCACCGGCCCTTCGTTGTGATTGAAATGCGTCAAGACATCATTGTTGTTGATTGTTCGCTTATTTAAAAAGTGATTGCCTGGTGCTTGTGTATACAACGGACCACAAATTGTCACGTATTTAACTACAACTGCAGCCATTGCTTCTTGGGTCGGTGCCTCCCAAAACTCGCGTGCAGTCGCTTCGGCTTCTGCTCCACCTAGACGCCCAAACATTTCGTAAACCGCAACACGATCTTTATAAGCAGCAGTACTCAAAAAAATATGGCCGCTAGCAAAACCAGTGTGACGTGAAGCGATTCGTTGTGCAACAAAACCACCAAAGCTCAAACCCAACACAAACGGTTTTTCAATGCCCAATGCAGCACACATTTCAACTACATCGTCGGCCCAACGATTGAGATTCCATTGATCGGGTGTGCTGCGATCACTTCTGCCATGCCCGCGGTGGTCGTAATACAACACCTGACATGTGTCGGTCATCGCCGAAAATGCAGGCTTGAAGCCGTTGTGATCACCACCTGGCCCACCATGCATCAATATCAATGTTGGTCGCTGACGCATCAAATCGCCGTCGGGCATCAGCCCAACTCCGTCTATATCAAACCACAGTTGAGTTGAATCTTTTAGCTGTACTCGCATTACATGATCTTAAGCAATGCAACCGCAAGGCAATTACAAGGTTGGCTTTTTAATATTAAAACCGAAGGTCAAAATTCACTTAACTATAGGCGGCAATATGCAGGCAAAGATTCTGGGTCACCTGAGAACTGAGAGATCTCGCAGTTCCATAATCCTTGTTCGACGAACCAACTGTGAGTTTTTGTATCGCGAGTAGCAAAATTTTGTAAAGGCGCCGCGCATTCAACATGCACAGTTTCGCCCGCACGAACTTCAACTCGTTTGAAAGCCACCAGTCTTCGTTTTGGTCGCTCGATCGCCGAGTCTTTGCGACCCACATAAACCTGCACGACTGTCGCGCCGTCGCGTGACCCGGTGTTACGCACATCGCAATGAAACTTCACCGTTTCTGAAACTTCGACTTCGGGGTTCAAATAAGAAAAGTTTGTATAACTGCACCCATAGCCAAACGGAAACATCGGTTTGTTGCCGTCGCGATCGAGTTTCCATTGGCCATGCCAATAGTCGTAGGTAATTTTCTTGGCATCGCGATCAAAAAATGGTAGGTGTGATTCGTCATGCGGAATCACAAACGGCAAATGCCCTGACGGATTTACTGCGCCCGACAGAATCTTGGCGAGTGCATGACCGCCATTGCTTCCGCTATACCAACCCATGACAACTGCCGACACTTTGTTAATCCACTCTGACATCACCACTGCGCTGCCTGCGACAATCACGACAATTGTGCGCGGCTGTACTTTTGCAACAGCATGAATGAGTTCTACGTCAACGTCTGACAACCGAATCGACTCTCGATCTCCGCCAATT
>BJGF01000013.1 GCA_014190295.1 Actinomycetes bacterium
ACTCTCAATAAATTTCGCCTCACAAAATGCAGTGTGTCCTTAATTGATTGAGGCAAATCTCGTTTGTTTGGGTCAAGTCTCAAACTTGAAAATGGAACACCACCAGTCCTAAAAGCCACAACTTTTAATCTAGATAGCTTCATTAATAGATTCAACACTAAAAGTTTGAAACTTGTCGAATGTAAGTGCGAAAATATAATTGAGTTTTCTGAGACTTTATTGAATTCTTTGTACCAACTACGAATTGATGAAAATCTGAGAACATTGGGTAATTCAGATTGATTTGCGTAAGACACTGAAAACTCTGGGGTGAGCGCATCAATCAACTCATGAACATGAACCTCTAAATGCTCAGATAAAAACTCAAGTTCGTATCGTTGCCAATCAAAATCTCTGAATCGATAAGCATAAAGTACTACAAGTTTCTTTAATTTAGGATTTTCCTTAAAATTTTTTTCTGACAAATTTTTTACCTCATATTGAACTCAAGCAAAGATTTGCTTTGCGTTTAGTTTAGTAATAATCGGCGGTTATCTTCGCGAAGAGCGCACGGCACTAGCCGCAAAAATACCGAGCCCACTACTCAATGCTCCAGTTAGCAAAGCAAACGAATAACTTCTGATGACCCCAGAGCCAAGTGTGGCTTCGTGAACCCCAACCATTACTGCGGCACCCAATACGGCCCCCATCTGATTAAGTAGTTGTTGCGTGGCGCTGGCAACACCCAAGTCTTTATTTTCGACAGAATTTACCAATAATGCAGTCAATGCGGGCGACGCAATGCCAAGTCCCATGCCCGAAAGTGACAAACCAAATGCGATCATGAAATCTGATGAGCCGACTGAGACTTGTGAAAGCGTCAACATCGATGCCAAAACTGCGCACGCACCGATCACTCCTGCGTTGCGCTCGCCAATTCGCATCGCTATTCGTCCAGACAGCGGCGCAACAAGCGAAAACACAAGTGGACGCGCGATGATCAGCCAACCGATATGTGAAGTCGTATAGCCGAGTCCGTTCTCGAGTAATTGCGGCACTAACAAAAAGCCACCCATGTATGCAAAATTTGTCATTGCCTGACTCATCACAGGAAACGCAACATTGCGAGTCCGAAACCATTTGAGCGGCAACATCGGATCACTTGCTACTTGTTCGACACGAACAAAGAAATATAACGCAGCAACACCGAATACGGCGACGACCAAAGTGCGTGATGAACCAAAACCCCAAGATGGGCCACGATTAATCGCCAACAGAATCAGCACAGATCCAAAACCAAGCAAGATCGCACCTTTGATATCAAACTTGACATTTTTTCTGCGCTCTGTGTCGCCAAGAAGCCACAGCGCAACCAAACATCCGATCAGACATAGTGGTGCTTGAATTAAAAAAATTGTTCGCCAGCCGAAAATCGAAACAAGTGGCACTCCAGCAACAACACCAATGACCGGTGCACCGGCAGTAACGAAACTCCAATAACCAAGTGGCCGCACTCTTTCACTTGGATCAAACATTCGATTGATGTAAGCCATTGCGGCCGGACCTAGTGCCGAACCACCAGCGGCTGACAAAGTACGAAACACAATCATTGAAGATGCGCTCCAAGAAAAAGCGGTCATTAGAGAAAATATTCCGGCGATCAATAAACCGCCCACAAAAACTCGCTTGTGACCCCACAGGTCACCGACTTTGCCAAACGCCGGACCAACAACACCAAATGCAAGCATCGGCGCGGTGATCGCCCAACTAATAACGCTCGTTGAACTATTAAGGTCGTCGGCCACAGTTTTTAACGACACGACAAGAAGTGTGATCATGAAACTAACCGTGAACACACAGCTCAGCAATACCGTGAGTGTCGCTTTACGGCGTGAGACACCTGAGCGTTCTACGATTTTTTGGCGAAGCAGCAATGACCATGGAATTACCGAAACTTCATCGACACCACCAGCGTCAAGAAATGTTAAATCTCTGGAGTCGTCCTGGTTCTCGTTGTTCTCATTGAGATCATTCATGCTCACGGAAAGACCATGTTGATTGCACTACCGCGCGGAACCATATCGCCATTGTTAATTGCTGTGCCGTTCACCGAGGCGCTCTTCATCCGATAAGTTTTTCGACCGGTTACTTCACCGACGACAAAACCTGCGGCCACTAGTCGTTTCTCAGCATCAATAAAATTAATGCCGACGATATTTGGCATCACAACTAGATCTGGTCCGAGCGAAATTGAATAAGCAACTGACCCACCCCGTGGAAGTTTCTCGCTAGGCGGCGGAGACTGAGCGGCGATAAGTCCAATAGCCACATCGCTACTGAAACTGTCAGGTGTAACTGCTAAAACTAAACCAAGTTCACTCGTAGTAGCCGTTGCATCGGCCAAACTCATGCCAACTATCAAAGGAACTGCGCGTAACGCTGGGCCATTTGAAATCACGATGTCGATTAACGTGCCTTGTAGGACTTCATCTCCGGCAAGCAACGAAGGCTGTTTTGCTACGGACCATGAAATCACATTGCCGACAGCAATTGTTTCGCTTGAATCGTCACTTGCTGAAACCAGTAGACCTTGACCCATGATTTTTTCAACGGCGGCTTCTCTAGATAAACCAACGACGTCCACAAGAACCCCGAGTGGTGGTCCATCCGAAACAAATATCACAAGCGAGTCACCTTCTTTTAAGTTGACTCCGGTTGCTGGCTCAGTTCGAATCACATAACCAAACTCGACGGTGTTTGTTCTTTCGGCGCGGATGATTAAGTTCCAGTTAAACGTCGCAATGTCGTTGCGTGCTTGTGCTTCGGCCAAGCCATTCAAGTTTGGAATCAGATGTGACACTTTTGTCAAAGACTGAAACACAATTACTGAAACAACTGCAACTGCCGCCACGGCCACGAGAATCCAGAGGCGCGTCAATCTTCGGCGAACTTTTGGAGACTCGACAATTTTTTCATCAGCAACCGTCTCTTTGATCTTGCTTAGGTCTTCGATCACTTGGCTATCTCGTTTATCTGCAGCAACGACAATTGGATGCGGACGCGTAATGACATCTTCGAATCTTTTTGAAACAACTGTGTCAATCGGTTGTGGCTGTGGCATTTTGTCGGCTATCTGTGCCAAGGCTCTACCAAATTCAAGTGCGGAACCGCGCTCGTTGGCGATTGGTCGACCCGCCCGCTCAATCGGTGCAGCAATCGGGCCCATGTCGGCTGAAACTGGCAGCAACTTATCTACACGATTGGCCAATGTAACCGCGATTGAATCTCCGGCGAATGGAACTTCGCCAGTGATTGCTTCAATCAACGTGATCGCCAATGAGTAAACATCCGATTGCGTGTTTGGTGTTACTCCTTGTCCAACTTCGGGTGATGTATAACGAGCCTGCTCGATGCTCATGTTTTCGACAACAACACTTCGTTTCGTACCAAGACCAGTAAGTCGAACTCTGGCATCATCACCGAAAATCAAATTGGCTGGGCGAACGTCGCCGTGCACATAACCATTTTGATGCGCGTGATGCAACGCCCGACAAGTGTCAAGACCAACCACGAGCGCCTGAGATGGTGAGAGCCGTCGACCACGGTCAAGATATTCGCGCAAAGTGCCTTGACCAAAATGCTGGGTGACATTGAAGGCATGACGCAGACCATCAATCGATAAGTCGCCCCAGTCGTCAATGCACACAAGTGTCGGGTGATTAAGTGCGAAAAGTTGTTGCATCGAGGCCTTGAACGCATCCAAAGCCGATGATTCATCGGCGATCCCGGCGTCTAGGTCGATCAAAGATTTGACCGTCATCAAACGCACTGCCACTTTGCGAGCGTGACGCAAGTCTTCGGCATCAAAAACCTGTGCGGATGCAGTGCCTTCGCTGCGCAGAGTTTCGATTCGATACCGACCGACGAGAACCTTGCCAATGAGCGATTCAGATGCAACCATTACCCCATTAAAACTACTATCCGTAACCGCATAACGATGTTTTCCAAGAGTTTTCAGGCAAGAATACAGGTGTGACAACTACCCCTGACAACAAACGAATTTTGAAAAAATCAAAATCTTGGTCATTTGATGCCCAAAGATTATTTACGAGTGTGGCTATTGCAATCGGAATACTTTTTATAATCTTCGGAGTGCGTGCTTCACGCACAGGGCGAGATGAATCAGGACTTCCACCTGCCATTGAGCGGATGTCGCCAGCAAATGGCGACCGTGTGCTGCGGCAATCTCAAATCATCGTTGACTTTGCCGAAGGATACGAGGCAACTTTATTTATCGATGGAATCGAATTACCAATCACTCGTCTTGATGAACTTACTTCTTCGGGTCAGCAAGCGGCACCTGGTGCACAAGTTGAATTGCCAGCGACGGCAGTTTTTGATCCGGGAAATTTTATTATTAGTTTTCAGCCTCAGTCAGGTGCGATCATTGAAGAGTTCACGCAGGGCGAACACGAAGGCAAAGTTAACTACTGGAAAATCGTGGATGGTCGCGAGAAGTATCGCACCTACATCTGGAAGTTTGACACCGACTAGCTACTTCGGCAATTCGCCTGTTTCAAGTAGTTTCAAAAAATCTGCTGAATTAATGATCGGAACATTAAGTTGTTCGGCTTTCGCGAGTTTGCTTGCCCCAGGCTCTGAACCTACGACAAGCGCAAATGTTTTTGCGCTCACACTGCCAGGGCTCTTGCCACCGCGACTGGTGATGGCTTCTTGGGCACCTTCACGACTGAAACCTTCGACGGTGCCGGTCACGACGACTGCTTTACCAACAAGATTCTGTGGCGAAGTGCTGACAACCACATTGCCGAATTCAACGCCAGCGGTTCTGAACTTCTTGATAATCGCTTGATGAGATTTATCTTTGAACCATTTGGTGATTGAGTTTGCAATGACTTCACCTAGACCGTCAATTTCGCTGAGTTGTTCTGATTTCGCGGCAATGATCGCGTCAAGTGAACCAAAACGCCTTGCAAGAGATTCAGATGCTGCCGGCCCCAAGTTTTTTATGCCGAGGCCGACAAGAAGTTTTGCGAGTGGTCTTGTCTTTGAATTATTGATTGCAGTTAACAAATTGGTTGCACTGAGTTCGGCAAAACCATCAAGTTGAAGCAATTTTTCAATGGTCAGTGTGTATAGGTCGCCAATATCGGCAACAAAGTTTTTGTCGGATAAAGCAAACACTGTTTTCTCGCCAAGACCTTCAATATCCATTGCGCCACGTGACGCAAAATGAATAATTCGTTGATCGCGTTGAAACGGGCATTCGGGTTCGACGCAACGAGTGTCAGACTCGCCTTCAACCTGCACAAACGTTGATTTGAGGTCACAAACGCAAATTGTCGGAAACCTCCAAGGTTTCGAATTTTTCGGCCGCAACGACAACACCGGTCCGACCACTTCGGGGATTACATCGCCGGCTTTTCGCACGATCACCGTGTCGCCAGGTCGCACATCTTTAAATTGCACCTGCTCGCGGTTATGTAAAGTCGCCATGCTGACGGTGCTGCCAGACAATACAACCGGCTCGAGTTCGGCAAACGGCGTCGCTCGACCAGTGCGACCGATTGATACTGAAATGTTTTTAAGAATCGTGTTGCGCTCTTCAGGGGCGAACTTAACTGCGATCGCCCATCTTGGTGCTCGCGCCGTAAACCCAAGCTGTTCGCGCTGAGCCAAATCGTCAAGTTTTACAACAACACCGTCAATTTCATAATTTAATTCGTGACGGTTTTTCTCCCAAGTTGCAGCAAACTCGACTACTTGCGCAAGAGTTTCAACGGTCTTGGCTTCGGGATTAATCGGAAACCCAAGATCACGCAAAAACTCAAATGTTTCTGAGTGTGAAGAAAAATTTGGTGCGCCAACTACCTCGCCAAGTTGATATGCCCAAAACGAAAGATCGCGAGTTGCCGTAACTGCAGGATTCTTCTGGCGCAGACTTCCGGCACCGGCGTTTCGCGGATTAGCCGGCACAGTTTCTGGTTTTTTGCCGTCAATAATTCGTTTCTCGTTCTCAATTTGCTTTGCATCTCTTAGTCGTTGAAACGCGGCAATCGACATATAAACCTCGCCACGCACTTCTAAAATGCTCGGAATTTTTTTGCCAGTTTTAGAAGAAAGTTTTTTAGGAACAACGCCGATAGTCAGAATATTCGCAGTTACATCTTCGCCAACTTTGCCATCTCCGCGAGTTGCGGCTTGCACCAAGACACCATTTTCATAACGAATACTCAGCGCCAAACCGTCGATCTTGAGTTCACAGGCAAACTGCATCGCAGCACTGTCTAAACCTTTGACTAACCGTTCGCCCCACGCTTGCAACTCTTGAGAATCCATTGCATTATCAAGACTCGTCATCGGCACACGATGTACAACTGGATCAAAAGTTGTAAAGCCTGCCCCGATGATTTGCGATGGTGAGGATTCTTCGACCAATTCTGGATATTTGGCCTCTATCTGTTTTAATTTTCGCAACAGATCATCAAATGCAGCATCAGAAATTTCAGGGCTGTCTTGACCGTGATACAGCTCATTGTGGTGAGCGATTTGCGCCCGAAGAATCAGCACACTTTTTTGAAGATCTTTTGAGACAGACATCACTAAAACTTTACCGATTCGATGTACGAGCCTTAGCCTTAAGACGTGCCCGTTAAATTTGACCGTAATCTGCGACTCGATACGGCATTGGTCTGGGCGCTGCGAGTTTTGGTCGGTTGCCTGCCATTTATTGGTGCAGAAGTCGGCGCCTTATTGGATGGTCAATCCACAGCCACTCAAACCACAGGCACTTGCTTGGCATGGCTGGTTTGGGGCGCAATTGTGATCGCGAGTTTCGTAACTCATCCAACAACTCTGACTCTGTTGCGAATCGGCACACCGGTCGTTTCTGGTTTTCTGATCTTTGTCGCCGGCACTCAAGGCGCTTCAAGTTTGCAGATCATTAGCGCGGCAGTTGGCATGGCAATTTTGCTACTCAGTTTCAGTGCCGAACTTGGTGGCGTTTATGTTCAGGCCAGCGCATACGGCGATGAGAAGAGATTCGCGTTGCGACCGCCGGTTGTGCTGCTTGCGCCGGTGGTGATTGCGACTTTTGTCGTAGATGTTTCAATAATTGCCACGCCATTGCTGCTTGCTGAAAATAATTGGCTGGCTGGTGCGATCGCACTATTCGGTTCAATTATTTCGGTCAAATATTTGATTCCCCGAATACACAAACTTTCAAGACGTTGGCTGGTTTTTGTTCCTGCAGGTTTGGTTGTGCACGATGAAATTGTTTTATCAATCAACTTGTTAATCAAAAAACAAGACCTAAATCAGATGCAACTTGCCCGCGACAACTCTTCGGCGGCTGATTTAAGTGCATTGACTTGGGGTGTGCCGCTCGAACTTTCATTTAATAAGCCGCTTGATGTATCTCTTTCAGCAATTGGCGCGCGACACCTAAAAGCCGTCAGCGCAATTCATGCACAATCGGTATTGATCGCTGCGTCTCGACCAGGCGCCGTTCTGCGCGCTAAATAATTAATTATTTATTGGATTGATAGCGTCGGCGATTCCGCCGCCAAGCACAAAAGAATTGGTCGGGTCGTAACAAACAACACTTTGCCCGGGTGCAATGCGTCGTTGTGCTGCTTCAAATTTCAAAACGAGAGGGTTGAGGCTTTGAACAACCGCTGGTAGCGCCGCACCGTGAGCGCTGCATTGAACCAAAACCGTCACTCCGATTGTTGGTTCGCTGTCGGCCCACATCACGTTCGTCACTACAAGACCAGTGCGCAACAACTGATCTTCGTCGCCAATTATCACCCGAGCATTCGGAGTGTCAACATCTACAACATATTTTTTAGGACCACCACCAGGCAAACCCAAGCCTTTGCGCTGACCGATCGTCACAAGTTCGAGCGCATCTACCGCACCTGCTTGAACTCCGTCGGTCGTGACAACGGATGCCTTACGAAACTCAATACGATGCCCGAGAAAAGTTTCGCGACCACCAGTGCGTGAGATAAAACAAACATCCTGGCTGTCGGGTTTGGTCGCGGTGCGCAAACCAAGCGCTACGGCACGATCACGCACTTGTGCTTTTGTCAGATGCCCAACTGGAAACATTGTGAACGCGAGTTCTGCTTGGTCAAGCATGTACACGACATAACTTTGATCTTTCAATTCATCGTGCCCACGAGTCAAGCGATATGCGCTGTCTTGGTCGCGGGTGATCTGCGCATGGTGACCAGTTGCTACCGCATCGAATCCGAGAATTCGTGCTCGCTCACTAAGGCGGTCAAACTTCAAATGTCGGTTGCACTCGATACATGGGTTCGGAGTGATGCCATCAACGTGTGCCTGAACATATGGTGCGACAACATGTTTGTCAAAATCTTCGGAGAAATTAAATACCAAGTGATCAATGCCAAGTTGCTGCGCAACGCGTCGAGCGTCATCAACATCAGAAACTGAGCAACAACCGGTATCGCTTTCGCCGCCCCACAGTCGCATCGTCACGCCAACTACTTCGTGACCTTGATCAATCAACTCAGCAGCGGCAACAGATGAGTCGACTCCGCCCGACATTGCCACTAGAACTTTCATTTGCTGGCCGATACTTTATGCGTTGTGTTATGCGCTGTGTTATGCGCTGTGTTATGCGCTGTGTTATGCGCTGTGTTATGCGCTGTGTTATGCGCTGTTTTATTGCGGCGCAACTGATGCACTGCTGCAATCAGCGCCGTTGATGCACGATCAATATCGCGCTCTGTAGTTGTGTGTCCAAGGCTCATTCTTAATGCACCCATCGTATATTTAGGATCAATCCCCATCGCCGACAAAACGTGAGAGGGCTCCATTGCGCCACTTGCGCACGCACTTGCAGCCGACGCGCAAATCATTGCTTCATCCAACAGAAATAAAATCGCTTCACTCTCGCACCCTGCGATACACAAATGTGCGATGCCGGGCACTCGCTTATCACGGTCAACAGTTTCAAGAACATCGTCAAGACCAGCAATCACAACGTCTATAAGTGCGTCACGAAGTTTTGTGACACGTGCAATTTCGACATCGCGAGTTGAGTCTGTTTCGCGAAGTGCCGCAGCAGTTGCCATGATCCCGCCAACATTATGTGTGCCACTGCGACGATCACGCTCTTGTCCGCCGCCGACAATTAGTGGATCAATCTCTAGACCAATTCGCTGCATCGTGATGCCCATACCTTTTGGTCCACCGAATTTATGCGCAGACAACGACATCACATCAACTAGTTTTGAAATTTCACGAAGATCTTGCCAACAAGTTGCCTGCACCGCATCGGTATGCAATACGGCGCCAGGTGCATTGGCTCGCACAATTTTCGCGACTTGGCGAAGTGGTGAGATACTGCCGACTTCATTATTGACCGCCATCACCGAAACAACATTTACTCGACCAGCGTTTTGTGGGTCTTGTAAGGCATTTTCAAGTGCGTTGATATCAATAACCCCGGTCGCATCGACCCCAATAATACGGCCATTCAAATTTTCGACGCAGTGTAAAACTGCGTGATGTTCGGCGGCAGAACACACTGCGATGCCACCCTTTCGTCGTGCAGCGCCAAAAATTGTTGCGTTGTCACCTTCGGTGCCACCGCTCGTGAAAATTACCTCGCCCACCTTGCATCCGATTACATCGGCGACGTCATCGCGAGCCTCATCAATCGCCTTGCGGGCAATCCGCGCGAAACGGTGAGAACCAGATGGGTTGGCGTAAACACCACTCATAAACGGCGCCATCGCCGCTATTGCCTCGGCTCGCATCGGGGTGCTAGCGGCGTGGTCTAGATAAACAAAATCAGACAAATTATTTTTGTCGATTGATTGGCTGATCGGTGCATCCACAGTCATACAGGCTAACTACACTCTTTGTGCTGTGAGCAATATAAAAGTAATGATCGAAATCGACGCCAGCCCTGAACGGGTCTGGCAAATCGTTGAGCCAGTTGAGCGACATGTTGATTGGATGCACGATGCAGTGGCGATTCGCTTCACATCTGAGCAAACACGTGGAGTCGGAACGGCTTTTTTATGCGATACAAAAGTCGGGCCGATTCGGCTCACCGACAAAATGGAAATCACACAGTGGGTGCCGGGCTCGGCAATGGGCGTGAAACATGTCGGCATCGTCACCGGAACGGGCGTGTTCACACTCGAGCCGCTTGATAATGCGACTCGAACTCTTTTTAAATGGGAGGAAGAACTGATCTTCCCGTGGTATCTCGGCGCCCAACTCGGCGCATTCATCGGCGGAAAAATAGTCTTGAAGCAAATCTGGAAGCGCAACCTGCGCGGCCTCGCAAAACTCTGCAAACAATAAGTCAGATCGCGCGAACAAGCGCGGTTGCACCAGCAGCAAGAACAACAACGACAATTAGCGGCGCTCGACGCCAGGCAGCAATGGCTGCCACGGCGAAACCTGCAACTCGCGCATCAATCACGAGACTTTGTCCAATCGAAAATGTATCTTTTGCGACCAACGCTGCGAGCAGCGCCGCCGGAATTAATCCGAGGCATCGATCAAAAACTTTCGGCAACTGTCTCGAACCCAAAACAATTAATCCGAACATCTTAAATAAATATGCCGACGCGGCAAGCACGACGATCATCAACCAAAGATGTTCTGGTGCCTGACCGTTCATTTTCGTAGACCAACCAATACGGCGGTCGCCGCAATTAAAATTGGTATGCCGATTGGCATAAACGAAATTGAAACAAGACATAGTGCCGCACCCAACATTGCGGCCTGACGACCAAGTTTTGTACGCAGGTGTGGTAACAACATCACGATAAACGCTGCAGGAAACGCAATATCTAAACCAAACTTCTGCGGGTCAATCGCGTTACCCGCCAATGCGCCGATCAGCGTGCCAAGATTCCAAAAACTGAACAAGCCAATTCCGGTTGTCCAGAAAGCGATTTTTCTGAGTCTGGGCGACTCTTGAGCAAGCGCGAGAGCGGTTGTTTCATCGATTACAAAGTGTGATGCAAACAATCTTCTTGGCAAACTATTGGCCATTGATTTTGCCGACGACGAAAGTGCGAGGCCATAAACAAAGTTGCGCGCTGCTAGCAGTGCGGCACCACCAAACGCCGCAGCCATTGATCCACCTGCGCCAACAACGCTCATTGCCGAGAATTGCGAAGCTCCCGTAAAAACAAATAGTGACAGCGCACAAGTTTGCATCACGCTTGCGCCAGCACTCACCGATGCCACACCAAATGAAAGAGCGAAAACACCCACTGCTCCACCCAAAGTCAAACTAGATATCACTACTCGTCGCACCGCTGGTTCAGATAATGGGGCCAACAACCGTTTCACGCAGAAATTTGTTTCATCAATTGATACCTTGCAGCATCTCGTCGGCGGCACTCCATGGGTCACGCGAGCGCGACAACATTTCGTTTTGAATTACTTCCCAACGATCACCAGTACAGATTTCTCTGGCCCGATGCTCAAGGTGCCGCTCAATAATCGTGCGCAACTCATTTCGCAATCGTTGATCTCGACGCTTAGCCAGCGAACCATCGTTTGACGCATGCTCGCGATGCTCAATGATTGCGCTCCACAATTCATCAGCACCTTGGCCAGTTGTGCCAACGGTTGTAACAATCGTGGGGCGCCATGCATCATTGGCGAAATCAGAAAGTTCAAGCATTTGTTCTAAATCTCGGCGAGTCTGATCAACGCCAGGTCGGTCGGCTTTGTTGATCACAAAAATATCGGCGATCTCAAGCAAACCTGCTTTGTTGGCCTGCACCGAGTCTCCCCAACCCGGGTTGACGACTACGACAATTGTGTCGGCGTTGCGCGCGATTTCTACCTCGACTTGTCCGACGCCAACAGTCTCAACCAATGTGCATGGTGAGCCAACTGCGTCGAGCAACCTCACCGCTTCGCTCGTGGCAAGCGACAGCCCACCCAAGTGTCCGCGCGTAGCCATACTTCGAATGAATACTCCAGGGTCAGTTGCATGATTTTGCATTCGGACACGATCACCCAAAATTGCACCACCAGTAAACGGCGATGACGGGTCGATTGCCAGAACTGAAACTTGTTGTTTGAACGAGCGAATATGTGCAATCAATGCAGAAGTGAGCGTGCTCTTGCCGGCACCAGGTGCTCCGGTAATGCCAACGACATAACCGTTTCCAGTTTTGGGATAAACCAACCGGCCAACAGTTCGCGCGTCGTCGCCGCCGCGCTCAATCAGCGACAACAATCTTGCAAGCGCAGAACGATCACCACTGCATGCCCCAGCAAATAATGCAGCAATTTCTGGCGAGCGACTTTTCATGATTAAAAACTACTTTCTAAACAGCCACGACCTCGGTAATACCGTCTATGCGGTCACGCATAATTCGTTCAATGCCTGCTTTGAGAGTTTGATCGGATGCAGGGCATGTGCCACACGCACCAGTCAATGTCACGCTCACAACACCAGTTTCTTCGTCAACTTCGCGCAAAATAATATCGCCACCGTCGGCTTGTAACGCCGGGCGAATCACTTCGATAGTTTCTTCTACTTGTGAGCGAATTGACACTTGACCATCCTGTTTTGCTGTTCTAAATATTTTCTCATCATCTTCTGATTATCTTTTGATTATTAATCCTGAACCCTCTACGCTACGAGGGTGCTTGCTCACCAAGGTGGTTGGGATGAAATTCTCTTAGTTGCTGGACCAATTGTCGTAATTATTGCGGTTTTGTGGCAAGCAACACGGCGCGTCAAACGCGAGTCACATCGGCGCCAAGACCACTAAGTCGGCCAATCAAGTCGTCGTAGCCACGATCGATGTGATGAATCTCACTGATAACTGTTTCTCCATGCGCAGCCAAACCTGCAACAACCAAGGCGGCGCCGGCACGAATATCTGGGGCAGTAACTGCAGTGCCGATCAAATGATCTACACCCTTAATCACAGCATGATGACCATCAATACGAATATCTGCCCCGAGTTTGCACAACTCTTCGATATAAGCAAACCGACCAGGAAAAAGATTTTCAGTAACAATGCCTACACCACTTGAAACCGCATTCATCGCCACGAGAAGTGGTTTGTAGTCAGTTGCAATGCCAGGATACGGCAGAGTTGCAAAATCAATTGCAGTCAAGCGATCGGGCGCGGTGACTCGCAATCCATCACGCCCAGGAATAATCGAAACACCCATTTGCGTATATTTATTTATCACCATTTCCATGTGGTCAGGTCTGGCACCACGAATCTGAACATCTCCGCCGGCAATTGCTACTGCTGCAATATAGGTTGCTGCTTGCACACGATCATTAATTACTGCGTGACGCACGCTATGCAACGAACCTTTTGGCTTTCCGTGAATCACCAGTCGTGAAGTGCCGATGCCCTCAATCTCTGCACCCATTGCGACGACCATGTTGCACAAGTCGCCAATTTCTGGTTCTCGTGCGGCGTTATCAATCACAGTCGTGCCTTTTGCATAGATCGCTGCGGTCAAAAGATTTTCTGTTGCGCCAACGCTGGCAAAAGAAAGTTCGATTTCCGCGCCATGCAATTCTTTGGCATGTGCGTTGATATTCAAAAGATTTTGTTCGATCACGGCACCCATTTTTTCAAGACCGCTGATGTGCAAATCAACAGGTCGTCCACCAAAATCATCACCACCCGGCCAGTTGATCAGTGCCTGACCATAATGAGTTAGCAACGGGCCAAGCACGTTGATGCTGGCACGAATTCGGTCGACGTTTTCGAACGGTGCCTCGGTCGAAATGTTGCCTGAGTTCGTCAGCGAAAGTTCATGGGGTCCGAGGCGCTTGGTTACGATGCCCAAAGCACCCAGCAAATCAGACATCGTGTCAACGTCGGCAATTGCCGGAACATTGGTCAGCACATATTCGCCCTCGGCGAGCAAAGTGGCAGCCATCAACTTGAGCACTGAATTTTTGGCTCCAGGCACCTGCACATTGCCCGAAAGTGGCCCTGAACGACGCACAATTATGCGTGGAGACTCGTTATTCATGACATTTCAGTATGCTCCCGCAGTGAGCCGAAAACCCCGAACACCGCCGCTAACAGGCCGCCAGCGCTCTATTTTATGGCTTCTGGCGCTGGCATGCATACCGGCAACATACGCCAACACATTATTCACACAGACTGTTGCTTACGCAGCACAAGATTTCGGTGTCTCAGAACAAGGACAAGGAATCGGCGCAGCAGTAATTCGATGGGGAGTAATTATTGCGCTTCCACTTGCGGCACTCGCCGACCGCATTGGTCGTCGAAAGTTAATCGTGTGGTGTGCTTTTGGTGCACCAATTATTACTGCACTCGGTGGGCTTGCGCCATCATTTGCAATTCTCGTTGCAACACAAACTATTGGCCGACCGCTTGCTCTTGTGCTGACGATCTTGATCGCAATCGTCGCCACCGAAGAAATGTCAAGAGAATCACGAGCCTGGGCAATCAGCGTGCTCGGCATTGCCGCCGGATTTGGAGCAGGTATCGCCGTGTTAGCACTTCCTATTGCAGACCATTCTCTTGGTGCGTGGCGTGTGATCTATGGATTGTCTTTAATCTGGCTCATAATCGGTGTCGTCTTGCAGCGAAAATTGCCGGAGACGACAAGATTTACTCAAAGACACGAGAAGCATCTCGAAACTGCAACACATATTGATCGCCGACGGCTGATAGCACAAAGTCTTGTGGCTATTTTCGGCAATCTTTTTATCGCGGCGTCCTCAGTATTTCAAGTTCGTTATCTTAAAGAGGTTCGTGATTATTCGGCGCTCACAATAACGATCTTTGTTTTCACTACTGGGACTCCTGCAACACTTGGCTTATTGATTGGTGGAAAATTTGCAGATAGTCGTGGGCGCAAAATGCTGGCGACGGTTACATTTCCACTTGGAGCAATATTCTTTGCGATTGCTTTTAGCACAACCGGGTCACAAATGTGGATAGCAACGGCAATCGGCGGCCTGTTTCTCTCACTTGCCTACCCGGCAATGGCCGTCTATCGCGGCGAAATGTTTCCGACATTGCACCGCTCGTTTGCGTCAGGCGTGATTATGACTTCCTCACTTATTGGTGGAAGCATCGGTCTAATCTGGGCTGGAATATTTTTGAATCGAGATTTTAGTTACGGCACAGTCATGCGTTGGCTCGCACTCGGACCAATTATTGCAGGCCTACTAATTTTTAAAACTTTCCCTGAGTCGGCCCATCTTGAACTTGAAGAACTAAACCCTGACGATGTCATTGATACGGAAAGTCAACTCGGCGCAAATTGAATTCGGGGTTTATTCGTTTGAGAGAAGTTTCAATTGCCACTAACGACTGATGATTTGCCCTCGTGCCCGCACGCGGAAACCGAATTACTCCGGCTTTCACGAATGTAATAAAACTCGGCGAGCCTCTCCAAGCTCTTCAATTGACTGACTAGCAGTCGATGTTTCCCCACCATGATCGGGGTGGACACTGCGCAATACTGAGCGATACCGCGCCTGAATTTGTTTCTTAGATGGCTTAACTGTGCCCTCAGGAAAACCAAGAATTTCTAATGCCCATGCTCGTGGATCTGCAAGCGCAGAAATGCTTGTTGCTGAACTTCCGGCAATATATGAAATGAATGATGAATCAAGTGGTCCACGCCATCTCATCGAACGATTAATCACATTCGCCAATGTGCGACGCGCAGGTTCAGCGAGTCTCTCAAGTGAATAAATTGCCCCAAGCACTTGAAGCAGCGAACTGCCCTTTGAGTCAAAGTCAAATCGAAGTTGGTCTTTGTCACCAATTAAACGATGCACACTTTTCGTCAATCCGTGTCGATCTATTTGAAGTCTGTGACGCAAACGGGGTTGCACCACTCTTTCGCCGCGTTCGATCTGCGCTGTTAGGCGATGCAAATCAGGCACGATATCTTCGTCTACTTCGCCGAAGTGTGACGCAACTACTCCACCCAGCAGAATGCCGCCAAGCCCGGGTGGCGGATCTGTTGGCAAGACTAAATCGCCCAGCGACAACCGACGCGTCGGAGTGAATGGCCGAGAATGCCAAATCTCAAGTTCAGCGAGAATTGTTTTGGTGTCAGACATTAAAAATAAATATTAGTTTCGTAAAAGTTGATCATAAATAGTCAGATGTGCGATCGCAAAATTGCAAAAAGTCGACCAGCAAGATCCATCGCCGTTGACTCGTCAGTTTGTTCGCCCGCGCCCAACGTATCGTTAATTTGGTTAGCCAGATCTTTAATTTGACGCCAGACTGAGTCACTCAAATCACCCGGTGCGCTTGCACCTTCAATCTCTTCAAGAATTCGTTCAAGGGTTTGTATCGAATTCGTATCCGATGGATTTCGAGAGATTCTTTGCGCCAACGATGACAACTGACCGAGAACTTTTGAATCTGCCGATTCTCCACCTTCGTCACGTTCATCAATTTCGTTGTCATCATTTTCAAGGTCATCCAGAATTTCTTCAACTTCATTTTCTGCTGACGCCGCAGCGAGCAGAATTTCTCCTTCCCATTTATGGGCGACGCCCGCTTCAATTAACGCCGCGGTCAAATCAGCGCGAGCGTCAGCAGACCATTCATCCAACTCCCACTCGGTAATCGGCGCGTTTAGATCGAGTTCGCTCACGTGCCGAACGCTAGTTGCTTAACGGCGTGCTATCACACTGCGCTAACATCTTGTTGATGCCGTTGACGCAACGACCCGATCGCAACTTGGCCTTAGAACTTGTGCGTGTTACCGAGTCTGCTGCCTTGGCTGCCTCAAAATGGGTTGGTCGCGGCGACAAAAATGCAGCCGACGGTGCAGCGGTCGACGCGATGCGCAACTTGCTTGACACCGTGAATATGGACGGCATCGTCGTGATCGGTGAGGGTGAAAAAGATGAAGCGCCGATGTTGTTCAATGGCGAACGGGTCGGCAATGGCTCTAAGCCACTCACCGATGTGGCTGTTGATCCAATTGACGGTACGACCCTGACATCACTGGGGCGCGGAAATGCGTTATCGGTTTTGGCGGTTGCCGAACGCGGGACGATGTTTAATCCCGGGCCATGTGTATATATGGACAAAATCGTGGTTGCTGCGCCTGCGGCAACTGCAATCGATCTAAATGTTTCGCCGACCAAAAATCTAAAAGAAATCGCCAAGGCGACCAAAAAATCGCTAAACGATCTTGTAGTCGTAATTCTAGAGCGACCACGACACGACGAATTAATCGCCGAAGTTCGCAGTTGCGGATGTCGAATACATCTAATTAGTGACGGCGACATCTTTGGAGCGATCGCTGCAGCTTCGCCTCAAGTTGGTGTAGATGTTCTGATGGGTATCGGTGGCACGCCTGAAGGTGTGACCGCTGCAGCTGCACTCAAAAGTTTGGGTGGTCAGATTTTGGGTCGCCTGTGGGTCAAAAATGATGCCGAAGCAAAAGTCGCAAAAGACGCTGGCTACGACTTGTCGCAAGTACTTACCGTTGATGATCTTTGCAGCGGTGATGACGTATTTTTTGCTGCTACTGGTGTCACCGACGGCGAATTACTTCGCGGTGTTCGTTATGACTCGTACGGTGCGCGTTCGCAGAGTTTGGTGATGCGCAGTCGAAGTGGCACAGTTCGCGTGATCGACACGCAACATCGCTCTGACCGTATCGGTCAATATTCTTCAGCCGAATTTCGCTAGCTAGTTTTTGCTAGCTCGCGCGACGCAATTACTTCTCGTGCCGCCTGATTAATCAACTGTGCGAGCCCCACAGCACCCGGAGTCACTAGGTGAAGACGGTCTCCGCGAAACCAACCGCTCTTTTCTTTGCCCTCGCTGAACAGGTTCCAATCAGCAAGATGCAAATTTTCAATCTGAGGCAAAAGTTTGTTCAGTTGCTTGTTGCGCGTAGTCGAGTTGCCGCGTACATGACCAACTTCTCGATAAGTAATCCAAATTACATCGACGCCTTGGGTCGCAGCTTCGGCGGTGATCGCCAAAACTGCTTGACGAAATGATGTACCTATTCGATCGTTATATCCAGTGCCGATAACAACAACATCACTAAATTTTCCAGCATTTTTTCTCAGTTGATCTAGTGCACTCAACTTGACCCACTTCATGCATCCGGGCTCGACAAGTTTCTGGCAACCTTGCACCGCAAAAATTGTCTTCTGTTGATCTTCAAGTATCTGTCGCGCACTGGCCACATGATCAAACGCATCAAACACAGAATCCCCAATAATCAACAACTTCGCCCGACCAGTAGTACCAGCAGTATCGGCAGTACCCGAGCTATCGGTGCCTGCTGCGGCCACTCCATATATCCCGACTTGCAGTAGCAATAAGACAACCACAATATTTCGAAACAACTTCATCACGCCGAAGCGTAACCTCAAAACCAATTGCTAGTGGCCGCAAGTTAGTAGTGCGGTGATGCGCCCATTGAAGGAACGACAACAAACACGCGTATCTTCACGCCACCCCGCTTATTACATATTGCTTGCTCTCGCGTGCTTAAGGCGCGTTAAGCGTCATCGCTAGGTCAGACCAGACCCAGGTGTGCTGCGAAGGTCGCGCGCCACTCTGACCTTTCGAAATTTCTGGGTAAAGCGTTTCACAATTTGTGCCGACTGTTTCTTCGTTCGCCGCTACAACAGGTGGATTATCCGCTTTTCGATATCCGGCCCCAGTACGCAAGTTGCAGGATCGATAGGCGCGACCACCAGAGTATGAGTCAGTTTGACGGGCGTCACCTTCAGCAAAGCTCAAAAATCTGATGTACGCCCCACTTGGATTCCACCCCGAAATTGCAAAAGTGATCAAATACTTGCCTTGGCTGAGCGTGGTCCCCGAAGGCAGGTTAAAACTCACCGAAGAATTGTGTGGAAATGAAACCGCCTGAGAGACATCAACCAAACGTGTAAATTCACTTCGCTGAGCCGCCAAGGGAATTTCACCCGAACCGTTGTACCTATATATCCGTGTTTGAATATTCGCAGGAATCGCAGATCCAGAACCATAAACAGGTCGACCATCAACAGTAACAGTGTGTCCCGATGTTCGAACGGTGAGCGATGCAACATTGATACTTGAATCAACCGAAATAGTTTGACCCAATTCATATGTCCGATCAGAGAATTCAACATACGAGGCTGCTTGATGCGAAAGGTTCGCCGCGGGTACCAGATTTCGCACATCGCCAGTGACCACCGGTATGGTCGAAGGTCCGATGCCAGTAATCTGGGCGAATGGTCGCGGTGGGAAAGTTGCTCCATTCACCGAAAGTGAAAAAATATCTGTTGCCGAAGTAGCCGCAACCTGGGCGGCTGTGAGGGCCGCCGTACGGTAATACAAAAACCCCCAATCATTCCACGGACATACAGTTCGTTGTCCACTCATTTCTCTACCTGGGCAATGGCTTAGAACTGGCTCAATCAACACGACGTCAACGTCGTAACCATCCACCTTCGTGTATTTGGTGAGCACCTCCTGAAGCACTGCTTTTACCGCAGACTGAATTCCCGTCTTGGCTGTTTCATCAGATGTGTCTGATCCGGTGAATCTCACAAAAAGGTCCAGCACAAGCGCAAGATATGCACACCCCTTTGCTTGGGTTTCGCTGATTGCCGCAGGGTACGTCTGCGGGTAATAACGCCCATAAGTAAGATTTCCAACATTCGTGTCTTCAAATGTGTCAATCGATGCAGTCGTCTTGGCTGAAGAATCGGCGCTTGCTGCTATCGGCTGCAGTTTGGCAACTACTGATTCCCATTCGCGCTTCTGTAATTCATTTGGTAGTCGAGAAGTAATCTGCGAAGTGGTGCGGCACGCACGCGCCGCAACTGTTGTCGAGGTCGTTGTCGAATTAGCACCAGTGGATTCACCGGGCGACACCGTGACGGCTCCTCGTCGCCACTTCAACGTCTTTCCAGATTTAGTGCATGAGTAAGTAGCGCCTTTTACAGTACGGGTGGATCCAATTTTTGTGAATTTGTTTCCTTCTACGTTCACAAATCCAGTAGCCAAAGTTGGAGTAACCAATCCAAAGAGTAACAGAGAAATTATGATCCATGCAAAGCGAGTTCTCATGGGCGGTCCTTAGCGTCGAGAAAGTCTGCTGGTAGATCTTTTCCATCGATTACCGCATTACGATAGATCTCAACATCTTTTTCAAATGATGCCGGAGACTGCAAAAAAAGTTGCTGGAAAAGACTTCCCCAGGCACCCGACCAATCGGACCAAGAGCCTTTACGCGGAGTCCCGGCGGAACCAGCAACAAACTCCAAAACTTTGTCTAACCCAAAGCGGGCCACCAAGACCTCGTTAGCGAAGTCGCCAGTTCCCAGACCTCGGCAGTCCGAAGAATCAGTCTGACTTACGACCGAGATCGGCGCATTGATGCAACGACGACCCTCTGACACCGAAATATTTGGGTTCGTATATGTGGCACCATCAATAACTGCCAACAACATGGCACCTTGTACGTTGCTGATTCCAGAGGTAATCCACATTGGCGTTCGTTCAAGATTCCAGTTGCTCTGTGAGGGGTCATAGCCCATGAGCGCAATCTTGCCACCGTGCGATAGTTCGTGTAACACGTTGACTCGTAATCTGTATCGCCCGAGCGTGCCGCCGTTGTCTCGAGTTTGGCATATCGCCATTGTCACGCCCGATCCACACCGATGGACCGTGTAATTCTGAAGCACCAATGCAAATGTTCCAGTCCCCGAATAGCCACCACCGACGCTGCCCCAATCTGAAATGTTTATTAATTCTGCAGTCGTCTCAACTAATTCTTGTTGACTCAGCGCTACCGAGATCGCATTTCGATAGTTTGCCAACTGTGGAAACGAACCATATTTAAAAAACGCCTCTACTAATTGGCGAGTCATACTACGATCTGCTTCGCTCACGCTCGGTCCAAATCGATATTCGACAGTTGGCACCAATTGATTCCGAGTTCGCATCTGTACTGCAAATGTGGTTATTTTTTCGGCAACGACTTGCGCAGCGGTCTTACGCGGCACAGTCGTCTTTGTCGCAATAGTCGTAGTTGTGGTATTCCTGCTCGCTATTTGCCACTTCAGAGTTTTTCCAACTTTGGTGCACGAATATGAAACGCCCGCGATCTGCCGCGTCGCTCCTGTCTTTGCGCATTTCGTCCCCTGAATCTGGAGCGAATCTGCCGCATCAACCGGCATCGCAACCGAGATAATTGCAACCGGCATCACGGCACTAACTACCAGCCAAAGGGCAACACGGCTTCGTCTCATGATCCCTAAAACGATCGTCAATTGAGAATGTGACATATCTCAGCACAAGCCCTATTGTGGGTTAATGGCGGGTCAATGACTGGCTGGTCTACCCATCAACAGTGTGAAGCAATGCTCGCATGGGTTCGATCTGAGGCGGGTCGCGATGCCGCTGCACGACTCGTGCGTAAGTACGGTTTGGCTGAAGAGCCACTTGATCTAGTTTCAATCACCAGCGAAAAAATCAATGCTTCGCTAAGTCGCCGCACAGAGCGCATCCCAAGCGTTTACACCAATGAAGACGCGACCAGATATGCCTATCGCACAATGTCAAATTCGGCGATCGACCTCGGTCGGCGTCGTCGTAACGAGTCTTCAGCCCTCTCTAGCATTGCCGCCATCGCCCCAACAACTCTTGGAACCGAACAGACAGTCATCTCACAAGTTTTTATCGAGGAACTTTTTTCTGCTCTGCATCGTGTGTCAAATAAAGGCTTTCAATGCCCAGCCTGTAACAACAAAATCACTTACGCGGCAGCCACTGAAGTTTTACATTTCGCCCTGATCGAAGGCAGCGATGCAGTTGCGGGTGAGTCGTGGTTTGACGATGTCATTTATTCAGTTATTAATCGTTATGAATCAGGTATGAGTCGCTCAACTGCCGCCCAACGCCAAAGGCGCTCGCGTTGCAAAAAATGTGTGATGCAACTTCTCCAGGCATCACTCAACCACATTGGGGAAAGCCGTGGCTGATATGCGTCTCGCCTTTGACGACATAGGTCGCCGTTGGGAGGGCATCATCGTGCCGGCCGACCAATGGGCCCAACTTGAACAAGTCAACTCGTTGCTGACCATCGCGCGCGATCTCAACGGAAAACTCGCCGGCTTTATCTTTGACCTTGATACCGAAAATCTCGATTACCAATCAGCACTCACCTCCATCGGCGACTACTTTGGCGAAATTGTGCGAGCAACAGTTGCACAACCAGGCGCCTCATCTGCGACAACTAATGTCATTCGACTTTCAACGCAAGCCATTGACATCGCGGATGAAACTGCACTGTTCCCGATTTTTGCCGGCGTCAACGCTAAAGCACGAGATGTAGTCATCAGCGAAGATCGCTCTCGTGGTGTCATAAAAGTGAGCATGCGTCTGCCGTGGTGGTCGGCGTTTGTAAGACCGTGGGTCACGATTCGTCGGCGCGGTCGACCTGAAGTGATCGCACTCGGGCCACTTCGGCGATCAGGTGGTCTGCATTCTGCTGAGTTGCGCTACGGTTTGCCGTCGCCATCAATTTCGTTGGTTGCCGAAGTAATTCGTGGCGTGAATCGACCATGGCTGTCGAGCCTCGTTGCCGCGGTCATCACTGCGCTGTTTTTGTTTGGCGCAGTCACAATTTTTGGTGATCGCGCGACTGGCGGTGCGAAAATAGAAACGGGCTCAGCCAGCCCGGTAACGAGCACGGTCATAACTGATGTCAGCACCACTTTGACAACTACTGCGCCGAGCACGATTGCAGCCACAACGGTTCCAGTTATTTCAACTGCCGTCGATTCAACTACAACAACTCAATCATCCACTCAAAAGACAACTACTTCTACTTCAGCCAAAAGTCCAAAAACTTCAAGCACGCTGTTGCCGCCGGGTGGAATCTCTTTTGAAACATTCGACCAATACATTTCAGTCAGAGATACGCGTGCGGCGGTCTCGGTCGACCGTAAGCGAATCGGTAGATCTGAGTGGCTAAATGTGACGGTCAAAATAAGTGGACTTTTCATCAACAACTTTGAAGATGTCGCTGCCACCAATGCGCAAGAACTTATTGATTTGTGCCGCGCGCGAATCGGTGTTCCAACGCCGGTCATTCCGGTTCCGGGTTGGGCGCCGATGGTTGCCATCGCGATTCGGGGCACTGATATCGGGACTGGCACTTACACTACTCTGACTGTTGTGGGCAATATCGCTCGCGAATGCGGAACTTCTCTTATCAGCAATATTCCGCTTCGCATCAGCGTGGTGCGAACGACTTACTACCGAGATGTGGTGCTACAACTGCAAATTCCAAAGGGTCTTGCGCCTGGCACATACGATCTTGACCTACTGCCAATTGATAACACCTGGCAACAGTCGACGCCACTTCAAATCACCGTCACCGAATAACTTAAATCAACAAAAAGAGCCTCTAATCGCTGGATTCTACATGTCACATCGGCAACACTCGCTCGTTAAAAAAGCATGAAACATCTCTTAATAACTTCACTCGCTACTCTGTCTCTAGTCGTCGGTAGTTCGCCTCTGCCAACGCAAGCCACCAATATGCCAAATATTACTGGCACGTCTTGCACTAAGGTTGGTCTAACCAAAACAGTAAAAAGCATAAATTACATCTGCAAGAAAACTGGCAAATCAAATAAATGGGCAGTCGTCTCTGGGACCACATCGCCAACAACTACAAACCCTCTGCCGATTGCAGCGTTCGTTCTACCATCGCAATACATAATGGGAGAAAATCGTTACGACGTTGCTGTCAGCAGAAAGAATGCAGTTCGTGGTGAAATCCTCACCGTAACTGTCTCAATGACTGCCGTTATGCGAAAATGGGGATCATTTCAAGGTGAGACATTTCGGCATCCGTTGGGGGACGCTGGCGTTACGCTCGCCGAGCTAATTAAGTTGTGTAAAAGTTTGATCGGCGTCGGAATTAGTGTCCCATTAACGCCTGCGGGTTGGTCACCAACAATTTCAGTATCCCTCACTGGAACGTCGGTCACTGCAGGCGGCCCAACCGACCTGGTCGTTATTGGATACATCATTAAAGAATGTGGCGACACAGCAGTTACCGATACGCCCTCGATAAGCGTCGTAAGAAACACTGTCTACAAAGATGTACTGATGCAACTCACTATTCCTGCCACTCTGCCAGCGGGCACCTACGAACTTACCTTAACCCCACCTGAAGGTGCAAAATTCACGAAAGCAACCCCGATCGCGATCAAAATTTCAGAATGAGTTACGCATCGCATAAATCCAGAATATTTGTCGCGGCTGGCGGTACAGACGGCGAGCGGGCGCTAGTGGCGGCGGGTGGGGAGAGCCGTGATGCGGCGCACGAGCGCGCGTGGCGATGCGCCAGAAAACGCTGAGATACCTTTGTAGAGAGCACCCGGGATGCTCAATGCTTTGCCGCGCGCGACAGCACGCAAACCCTCGCGGGCGACATCGGTGGCGTCGAGCCACGCAAAATTCGGCACTTGGCTGGCAATGCTGTTGGTGCCAGAAACTTCAGAGAACTCAGTTCGTGTAAACCCAGGACACAACGCAGTGACTCGCACACCAGTGCCACGCATTTCTTCGTGAAGCGCTTCGGTGAAACTCGTGACGTATGCCTTGGTCGCCGAATAAACGGTGGAACCAGGACCAGGTTGAAAGCTGGCCACGCTTGAAACATTCAAAATATAGCCGCGACCTTGAGGCACCATTAATTTCGCCGCGGCGTGCGACAAACGAGTTAACGCCAAAACATTCAAGTTTATTTCGCGCGAGAGACGATCAAGATCAATTTCGTGCATCAAACCCGATGAACCAAAACCGGCATTGTTCACCACTAGGTCGATCGGCGTTTTAGTCGAATCAGTGATGCGCGATTCAACTAAGCCAACGCCATCAATAGTTGATAAGTCGGCGACTATCACTTCAACATTTTTAAATCGCGCAGCCAATGCCTCAAGTCGATCGGCACGGCGCGCAACCAAGACGAGAGACACACCAGACATTCCGAGTTGAACTGCAATTTCTTGGCCAATGCCGCTCGACGCACCGGTTACCAAAGCACAGCTAAACGGATATCTCGCCATGACGATGCTCGCTAGTGAGCAGAACCACCCGAA
>BJGF01000014.1 GCA_014190295.1 Actinomycetes bacterium
TTGACGATATTCAAAAGCCAATTGCGCAACCCGAACACATGCTTCTGGGTCATCGCCGTTGACATGGAAAATTGGCGCCTGAACAGTTTTGGCGACATCGCTGCAGTATTGCGACGAGCGTGCATACTCTGGCGCCGTCGTAAAACCGATTTGGTTATCAATAATCAAATGAATCGTGCCACCGACTCTGTAGCCAGATGTGTCACTCATCGCCAAACATTCGGCGACAACACCCTGACCAGCAAATGCTGCATCTCCATGAATCAGCAACGGCAACACACTGTAAGCAAGTGGCGGATCAA
Source organism: Actinomycetes bacterium (assembly GCA_014190295.1). Classification (GTDB taxonomy): domain Bacteria; phylum Actinomycetota; class Acidimicrobiia; order Acidimicrobiales; family Ilumatobacteraceae; genus BACL27. The sequence continues at coordinate 303 of BJGF01000014.1, forward strand.
TCAAGTCTTGCATTGCTCTAACCGTGCCGAGCACGACTGGGTCAACAGTTTCTAGATGGCTCGGGTTCGAAACCAACTCAACGTGCATTTTTGCCCCGCTATGTGCAATAAATTCGCCGACAGCACCGAGATGGTATTTGACATCGCCAGAGCCTTGCACCGAAGAAGGATCAACATAGCCCTCAAACTCTTGAAAAATTTGATCGTAATCTTTGCCGACGACATTGGCCAATACATTCAGTCGCCCACGGTGTGCCATTCCGATTACGGTGCCTTGCATTTTCTTGTCTGTTGCCAGATTCAAAATCATGTCAAGAATCGGAATCGCAGATTCTGCACCTTCGAGACCGAAACGCTTGGTGCCCACATATTTTGTTGATAAAAATCTCTCGAATGCTTCAGCCGCATTGAGACGCTCCAAGACACGAACCTTGTCAACAACCAGTTCATTTCGCTTTATGCCCTCGAAATGATCTTGAATCCAGCGTTGCTCATCGGTGTTTTGAATATGCATATATTCGACGCCAATGGTTCGGCAATATGCGTCACGCAACACACCAAGTAGTTCTCCGAGTGTCGAACGAGACACTCCTCCGACACCGGCAGTCAAAAATTCACGGTCTAAATCCCAAAGTGTCAATCCATAAGTTGCAGGGTCAAGTTCGCGTGGCATTCTTGGGGCACGCCAATGCAACGGGTCAAGATCTGCGATTAAGTGACCGCGCACTCGGTGCACACGAATTAAAGTCGCAATCTGCATTTGCTTTTCAAGCAACGCGTCTTCACTGTCAAGCGAATTTGAATCGTCACGCCATTGCACAGACTCATAAGGCACACCCAAGCTGCTGAAGACATCAGCGTAAAAATTGTGTTCACCAATCAATAACTCGTGCACATACTTGAGAAACATTCCACTTTCGGCGCCTTGAATAATGCGGTGGTCGTAAGTACTCGTGAGTGTTAAGACTTTTGAAACGCCAAGTCGACCCAGAGTTCGCTCGTCGCTGCCCTGAAATTCGGCTGGATAGTCAATTGTGCCGACGCCAACTATTAGTCCTTGTCCGACCATTAACCGCGGCACTGATTGTTGCGTTCCGATCGTGCCCGGGTTTGTCAAACTGATGTTTGCACCCTGAAAATCTTCGAGAGTGAGTTTGTTGGCACGAACCTTTCGGATTATGTCCTCGTAAGTCAATAAAAAACCGGCGAAGTCAAGCGTGTCAGCATTTCGCAGAACCGGAACGACCAAACTTCTTTGTCCGTTGCCCTTGTCGACATCAACCGCAAGACCCATATTCACACGCGTAAATTTTTTGATCTGTGGCTTGCCCTGTGTATCAGCGACAAACACATGCTTCATGTTTGGGACCGCGTCGGCGATTGCTCGCACGATCGCGTAACCGATTAAATGAGTGAAGCTGACCTTGCTTTCACCACTGCGCTCACGATATCCGTTGATGACTTTTCGATTTACTTCAAGAAGTTTTGCCGGAACTTGCCGCACGCTCGTCGCCGTTGGAACTTCAAGACTTGATTGCATATTGCTTGCAATCACTGCCGACACACCACGCAATGGCTCAGGCTCAACAACTTCGAGCGGAGTCAACTCAATCGGGGCAACCGCTACCAAACGCGCTGCTTGTGCTGAAGTTCGCGCCACTTTAGGTTTTTCGGATCCTGATTGTGGTGGTTTTACTGATTGCACCGACGCAACGACTGCAGTTGCGACAGCCGAAGCAGCGACTGGAGAAACTTCGTCTTCAAGAATGAAATCGAGAGACGGACGAATGATTTCTCCGGTTGGGTCTACCTTTGGCGCACCAACTGGCTTGTAATCGCTGAAGAAATCACGCCACGCAAGTGACAAAGTTTCAGGTTCGTCGCGATAACGCTCGTACATCTCTTCGACTAGCCAAGAGTTTGCACCAAAGTCCTCAGGGTTGGATTGATCAACCATGATTTACATCGTAACAATTACTTATTTGAGCAGAACCTCTGAGGCGATCCAAAGAATGAGCCATAGGGCACCACCGCTGATCATCGCATTCTTGTGAGACTCATATGGCCACAACAACTTGTTGGTTGCTGCAGTTCCGCCGAGCAAACCAAGCGCGTTGATTTGCAAGATCGCACCAAGCACAACGCCGATAATCAATAACGTTATAGCGTTACTTTGAGTTGCATCACCGAATGCTGAACCGTAGAAGTGAGCAGATCCAACCATGAACCACAACATCGAAAACGAAAAAATAAAGTTCTGACGCGATGCAAGCAAGGCTTTGCGACCTGCACCAGCAGCCGCTGGATCAGCAGCAGCACCACCAAGAACATTCACGGCGTTAGCAAGAACAATTTTTTGGTTCTTCCAAATAATCATCCATACGTTCGCTGCCATCAGCGTGCCGTAGATCATGCCGAGCCCAATCGTCATGTTGTGCGCATAGTTCTGTAGCCAGTAGTCCTTAACCAGACCAGTAATTAGTAAACCAGTTACCAACGTTGCAATCGCAGCCCAGCGAAACCACCACAACGCGCGACGGGCAACTTTGTCGAGTGTCAACATGCGAGCCTTGCCCTCATCACCATAAGCAGCAAGTGCCGGGACCTGCACAAGATTGAAGTAATAAAGCAAACCGATCCAAGTAATACCCACGGCGATGTGCAAGTAACGGAATAGAAAATCTCCGATGTAAGCCTGAGTTAAGAGCTGCATTTTGACCCCTTTTGGTGTCGAGTTGTTTGTCGCCATAAGTTAGCACGGCTTGCGGGCAAGTAGGTTGTATGGCTGATGGCTGCCGAATTTATCTACACCTGCTACAAACTTGCGCGCTTCTACCCACCCGACCGCACTGTGCTTGAGAACATTTCGCTCTCGTTCTATCCTGGTGCGAAAATTGGCGTGCTTGGTTCTAACGGAAGCGGAAAATCAAGTCTGCTTAAAATTATGGCTGGTCGTGACGACGGCTTCACGGGAGAAGCAAGATTGACCCCGAGTTTTTCGGTCGGACTTCTTGAACAAGAACCTCAACTTGATGCCACCAAAGATGTGCTCGGCAATGTGATGGATGGTGTCGCGCCGATTCGTGACCTGCTTGCCGAATACGAAAAAGTTACTGCGATGTGGGCAGAACCAGATGCCGACTTTGACAAAGTTGGTGCTCTGCAGGCAAAACTTGAAGCGAAGATCAACGCTGCCGATGCATGGAGTCTCGAACGCAACGTAGAAATTGCGATGGATGCACTGCGTTGTCCGGCCAATAACAGCGATGTCACAAAACTTTCGGGTGGCGAACGTCGTCGCGTCGCTTTGTGCAGACTTCTGTTGAGCCGACCCGACTTGCTGCTGCTCGACGAACCGACCAACCACTTGGACGCCGAGAGCGTTGATTGGCTTGAGCGTTTTTTACAAGAATATTCGGGAACAGTTGTAGCAATTACTCACGACCGTTATTTCTTGGACAATGTCGCAAAATGGATACTTGAACTTGATCGCGGTAAAGGTATTCCATTTGAAGGCAACTACACAAGTTGGCTTGAGCAAAAACAAGAGCGCCTGGGTCGCGAAGAAAAATCCAATGAAACTCGAAAACGCACGTTGGCGCGTGAACTTGAGTGGGTACGCATGGCCCCCAAGGCTCGACAATCAAAAGGCAAAGCCCGACTCGCCGCCTATGACAAGTTGCATGCAGAAGCGACTGCAGCAGAACGTGGTGACAATAAATTAGAAATTGCGATTCCACCTGGGCCACGTCTGGGTGATGTCGTGATTGAAATCAAAGATCTCTCGAAGGGATACGGCGATCGACTGCTGATTGAAAATCTCTCGTTTAATTTGCCGCCAGCAGGAATCGTCGGGATCATCGGCGCCAACGGCGCAGGCAAGACAACTTTGTTCAGAATGATTACCGGTCAAGAAAGCCCCGACTCGGGCACAGTCACTGTCGGTGACACCGTTTCGTTGAGTTACGTCGACCAAAGTCGTGACACTCTCAACCCAGATGCTTCTGTTTACGAAGAAATTACCGCTGGTGTCGAAGTCATGAAGGTTGGCAATCGTGAAATCAACGGTCGTGCATATGTCGCGAGTTTCAACTTCAAGGGCAGTGACCAGCAAAAACGTGTCGGCGATCTCTCCGGCGGTGAACGAAACCGCGTGCACTTGGCGAAACTTCTAAAAAATGCCGGCAATGTTTTGTTGCTCGACGAACCGACCAACGATTTGGACATTGACACTTTGCGAGCACTTGAAACTGCCCTCGAGAGTTTTCCTGGCTGCGTGGTCGTAATTAGTCACGACCGTTGGTTCTTGGACCGCATCGCCACCCACGTATTGGCGTTTGAAGGCGACAGTCAAGTTCGCTGGTTTGAAGGAAACTTCTCAGATTACGAAGTTTGGCGCAAAAAAGAACTCGGTATCTCTGCCGATCAACCAAAACGAATCAAGTACAAGCCGCTTTCTCGAAAATAACAAAATGAATTCACCCACGTTACGCAAAATTCGAATTTTTTGTGCAATAGTTTTCGTCTGCGGCATCGCTGGCATGATCATCACATCAATCGCTGGCAACAACGTCGGTTGGGTAAATACAATCGGCGTGACTACGGCGGTCACTGCACTGGTTCTGGTCATCGCCACAGTTTCTTCAACGACGAATCGAATTGATGTATTTGACGAAGCAGATGCTGAGCGTCTTGAGCGTCGAATTGTTCGGCTTATAAAATCTGGAACAGACGAAACAGAATTACGCGAAATAGTTCGTGATTCAAGGCAGATCGGTCGTCACCCTTGATAAATCTTGATGATGCCGCACTGGCTGCACATCTCGCAACTCAAACCGGAAAGCGATTGGTCGAACTTCGTAATGAACTTGTTGAACGTGGCGTCTACGGCTGGGATTTAAAAGATGCCGGCGATGCAATGGCACAACAATTTTTAATGTCGCAACTGCAAGAATTCAGACCAAAAGACGCCGTGCTGAGTGAAGAGGCTCTTGACAACTCAGCTCGACTAAGCGCGAATCGAGTTTGGATAATTGATCCGCTGGACGGCACACAAGAGTTCAGCGAACCGCAGAGACATGATTGGGCAGTGCATGTTGCATTGTGGGAGCGCAACGAAAGCGGCGGCGAACTTACTGCCGGCGCCGTCAGCCTGCCGGCAATAGAAATAACACTGTCGACTAATCCGGCACCATTGCCACCTGCAAAACATGACGGCCCACCACGACTTGTATTATCTCGCACTCGCACTCCGCGTGAAGCACGAATAGTTGCCGATGCGCTTGGTTGCGATGCAGCACGACTTGGTTCGGCTGGGGCAAAAGCAATGTCGATAGTGCTTGGCGAGTGCGACATTTATCTGCACTCGGGTGGTCAACATCAATGGGATTCCGCCGCACCAGTCGCAGTTGCCCGCGCTGCGGGTTTATTCACGAGTCGTATTGATGGCTCACCTCTTATATATAACGAAGAAGACACTTGGCTGCCCGATTTAATCGTTTGTCGTCCAGAACTTGCTGAGCCAGTACTCGCAGCACTTCGTAACGCGAATCAATAAACAATTATGCGACTAATCATCGCCACGTGCAGCGTCACCTATGAAGGTCGGCTGAATGCATCGTTGCCCGAAGCGACGCGCTTGATAATGGTCAAAGCCGATGGCTGCGTGGCAATTCATGCAGACGGCGGTGCTTATAAACCTCTCAATTGGATGAACGCGCCGAATACATTTGAAGAACTCGAAGACAAGTTCATCGTTCGTAACCCAAAAGGTGAAACGCTGACGATTCATTTGCTCAAAGTGCACGCAGATTTCGCTCACGAACTTGGTGAAGATCCTGGCCTCACCAAAGATGGGGTCGAAGCAGATTTGCAGGTTCTCCTTGCGGCAATGCCCGAGACAATCGAGGCTGGTTTAGTTTTGATTCGTCGTGAATACCCAACTGCAGTTGGCCCGGTTGATTTGTTGTGTCGTGACTCATCTGGACAAACGGTTGCAGTAGAAATAAAACGCCGCGGCGAAATTGACGGTGTCGAACAACTTACGCGCTATCTAGATTGTCTTCACGCCGACACGTCACTTGGCAAAATTCGTGGCATTTTTGTTGCACAGTCGATCAAACCTCAGGCGCGCGTGCTTGCCGAAAGTCGAAATATTGGCTGGTGCGAAGTTGACTACGACGAACTTCGCGGCAAAAAATCTGACGACTTGAAACTTTTTTAGCGTCAGCTCTTTTGCGGTTGCGGCCACGAACCGTCGCGACCGTCCATACCGGCATTCAATCGAGCCTTGGCCATCATCTCTTCAACAATTGGACCAAGTTTTGTCGGATCTTCGACCGGCTTGCTTGTTGGTCCACGATGCCAACCTTCGGCGATGGCCAGAACGTCACCACTCGCTTCAAATACGCGACCGGTGATGCCAGCAGATTCTGCTGATGCAAGCCAAGTGACAATCGGAGCGATCCACTTTGGAGAACGATGCTCGCGCTCTTCTTCCGTTTCTGGTGCTGGTCCGAGATTTTCTGTCATACGTGTTAGCGCAACTGGTGCAACTGCGTTGACTGTCACTCCATAACGTCCGAGTTCAAGCGAAGCAATTGTCGTAAACGCAGCGATGCCTGCTTTTGCCGCACCATAATTTGTTTGACCGACGTTTCCGTAAATGCCAGATACCGAAGATGTATTTATGATCCGTCCGTCAACTGGTTTGCCGGCTTTGCTTTGATCGCGCCAATATGCGGCAGCAAAACGTGAAGGAGCGAAAGTTCCTTTCAAGTGAACTTTGATAACTGCATCCCATTCTTCTTCGCTCATGTTGGCGAGCATCCGGTCGCGCAAAATGCCCGCGTTGTTGACAACAGCATGTAAGTCACCAAAAGTTTCAACTGCGGTGTTGATCAGTCGTTCGGCACCCGCCCATGATGAAATGTCATCACCGTTGGCAACCGCTTTACCGCCCATCGCTTCAATCTCATTGACAACTTGTTGCGCTGGCGACGTGTCACCACCTTTTCCGTCAACGCCAGCACCTAGATCATTGACCACGACAAATGCCCCGTGTTTGGCGAGGCTCAACGCGTGTTCACGCCCGATACCTCGACCAGAACCAGTGACAACAACTACTCGACCTTCACATAAGCGACTCATTGCCAAGAACTCTAGCCTGAGCGTCGTGCCCAACGCTATTTTGAAACAGAATTTACAAAATCATTGTGACGTATTAATAGTCGGCGCAGGGCCTGCCGGCATCGCCGCCGCCCTGACACTTGTGGCTAGCGGTCAAAATGTTTTGGTAATCGACAAAGCAGTATTCCCGCGAGATAAATGTTGTGGCGATGGGCTGACAACTGGCGCGCTACGAATCCTCGAAATGCTGGGCTTCGACCCGACCAAAGTTGCAAATTGGAAAGTTTGCTCAGATGTTTGGTTGCGATCACCGTCTGGCCGTGAGATACAACTTGAGTTGCCAAATAGTCGAGTAAATAAAACAACTCAATTCGCGGCAATCGCCCCAAGAATCGAACTCGACAATGCACTAGTTCAGCACGCTCGTGCCCGTGGCGTGAAAATTATCGAAGGTTGCGCATTTACTTCAGTTGCTCGCCAAACAACCGACGACATCACGGTTGCTACTGATTCGCAAGATGTGTACAAAGAAATAACCGCGAAATTTATTGTTGCCGCAGACGGAATGTGGTCTCCAGTGCGCAAAGCATTCGGCGCATCACAGAGTGGATACCTTGGCGAATGGCACGCATTTCGTCAATATGTCAGCAATGTCACTGGGCCGGCGCGTGAAAGTCTTTATGTTTGGTTCGACGCCGACTTATTGCCAGGTTACGCCTGGTCGTTTCCGTTGCCAGATGGTCGGGCCAATATTGGTTTCGGAATTTTGCGAGGATCAAAATATTCGGTGCAAGATATGAAATCGTTGTGGCCCGAGCTTTTGGCGCGCCCGCATATTCGTCAAGCACTCGGGCAAGACGCAACTCTGGAAGGCCGACATACCGCGTGGCCGATACCAGCACGTGTGACGAACGCAAAACTTTCAAGCGGGCGTGCATTATTTATTGGCGACGCAGTCTGTGCGGCGGACACGATGACTGGTGAAGGTATCGGTCAAGCGCTTTTGACTGGAGTCTTGGCTGGCGAAGCGATAATCGGTGCTCATAAACAAGGTGTGAACGCCGTTAGACAAACATACGACCGCAAAATACGGCGTGAGTTTTTTGCCGATCACAGAATGTCGCATATTTTGGGGCGTGTCCTGCAAAATCAACTTTTGACTCGTGGCGTACTGCGCATTGCAGGCTCTACAGATTGGACACGACGCAACTTTGTGCGATGGATGTTTGAAGATGAGCCACGGGCGGCAGTGCTTACGCCTAGACGTTGGCATCGAAAGTTTCTCAAACGAGACGGTGCTTTCGAAACGTCGAACTTGAGTACAAGCAACTAGGTTTAACGGTTATGCGCACACGAATCACCGAACTGTTCGATATCGAATACCCCGTAATGCTTGCTGGCATGGGTGGCGTCTCGTATCACGAACTTGTTGCAGCAGTCAGCGAGGCTGGTGGAATCGGAACATTTGGTGCGTCCACAATGCGTGACGGAGAACTTGCCAGAGAAATTGCTGCGCTCAAAACCCTCACACGAAAACCTTTCGGCGTTGACTTGTTGACGGCGCTTCCACAACATCTAGAGCAAGGGATCCGCGATGTAGTTGCAGGTGGTGCGAGAATTTTTGTTGCTGGTCTTGGTGTACCGCGCGATGCGATCGACTTATTGCATAGTCATAATATTTTGGTGGGCTCCATGTGTGGCAAAGTACGTCATGCTGTTTCGGCAGTTGCAAGCGGTTGTGATTTTGTTGTGGCTCAAGGCACCGAAGCAGGCGGACACACGGGCCTTGTTGCAACGATGGCACTCGTGCCACAAGTTGTCGACGCAGTCTCAGCGCAAGTGCCAGTTGTTGCAGCAGGCGGATTATTTGACGGTCGTGGACTCGCGGCATGTCTTGCGCTTGGCGCTGATGCCGTTTGGATCGGCACACGTTTCATCGCCACCCCAGAAGCGCGAGCCGTGAATGGATACAAAGAAGCGCTCGTTGCGAGTCGCGAAGACGACACTGTGATTAGTCGTTCGTATACGGGTAAGCCATGTCGCGTTGTGCGCAATGAATGGACGAACCATTACGAAGAACACCCGGAAGATATTAAAACTTTTCCGTTACAGGCCATTGCGTCATCACAAGCCAATGTCAATCACTTGGGTTATCCAAGTGGCACAGATGTCGATACTTCGCGCGAGTTCTACCCCGCTGGTCAAGGTGCGGGTGCGGTCAGCGAATTAATACCTGCAGGCAAACTCGTGCGCGACATCGTTGCACAGGCTGAAGAAATTCTGCAAAAACTGAGCAGAACCAAATAACACATCCAAGTGTTTAATGTTTTGAAAGTCAATCGCGAATTGCGTTTATTGTTCGTCGCCCAAAATCTTTCATTTATGGGCGACTGGTTTACATTTGTCGCACTCGCCGGCTTGGTACAAGATATTACTGGTTCGAAATTTCTTGTCTCGCTATTGCTCGTTGCGTTTTCATTGCCATCTTTCTTGGCTTCACCAATTGGTGGCCCTGTTGCTGATCGACATGATCGTCGTCAAGTTTTAATAATTGTTTCGATACTTCAAGCAATCGCCGCCTGTGGCTTTTTATTTATTGGAGACTCACGAGTGTGGATTGCCTTCGTTGCCCAAAGTCTGATCGCCGCACTCGCATCTTTCGTGCGCCCTGCACTAGAAGCGGCGATTCCAAATTTGGCGCGTGATCCAGACGAACTTCGCCAAGCCAACGCACTCTTTGGAAGCAGCTGGGGCGTAATGCTTGCCGTCGGTGCGGGTATCGGTGGAATCTTTTCGCAAGTGTTCGGTCGTCAAGCCGCGTTCATCGCCGATATCGCAACATTTATTGTCGCCGCAGGATTAATTGCGCTCGTTACCCGACCGATGCAAGAACAACGCTCCGCAACTCACAGCAAACGAATTCGCCCTATTTTAGATATGCGCGAGGCATTACACCTCGCCAAATCAGACTCAGTAATTATGTCGCTACTGATGTCGAAGATGACGTTTGCAGTCGGTGCCGGCGTTGTCAGCCAACTTGCAGTTTTCGCAGCAGACTCATTTAATAGGGGTGATGCTGGTCGCGGCATGATGCTCGGACTGCGCGGTTTGGGCAGCGCTCTTGGACCACTTCTCGCAGCAAGATTTGTGAAAAATGATTTATCGAAAGTGATACTCGTTTGCGGTGTCTCTGGTCTTGGTTTTGCTGGCGGATATCTTGCCGCTGCTGCCTCGCCATTTTTTATAGTGGCCTGTGTCTGCATCGGCATAGCCCATCTTGGTGGTGGAGCGCAGTGGACGCTCTCGACATATGGGTTACAAATGCGTTGCCCTGATGAAATGCGCGGTCGTGTTTTGGCTGGTGACTTTGCGTTGATAACCCTGTCGCTCGGGTTGAGCAGTTTGCTTGCTGGTGTAGTTTCTGAATACATCGGCGCGCGTGGCACGATTGCTGTTTTTGCAATTCTCGCAGTTTGTGCTTCGCTGATTTATTTATTTGCAACTCGCGGAGTTCGACAGAACCTAAGCGAAGAACTCAGACGTCGTCAATAATCCCTCTAAGAGTTTCAATTTCGCGAACGGGGTCTGGGCCAACCGGGTTAACTTGCAGCACAGTTACCCCGGCTTCTTTGAACGCACCAAGTCGTTCTTTGATGTAACTTTTTGGACCGACAAGGTTCGATAACTGCAACCACTCAGTCGGAATCAACGCCGCTGCTTCTTTCTTCTTGCCATCAAGATAGAGATCCTGAATCTCAACAGCTTCTTTTTCGTAGCCATAGTCGCGACAAATGTCGTTATAGAAATTCTTGCCACGGGCGCCCATTCCGCCGACATACAGTGCATAACTAGGGCGAGCGAAATCTAAAATCTCGTTTTGTTTCTCTGGTGTCAGTGACTCGTCGATATGCAACATTCCACCGGCAGAAATATCCAATGGTTTTAGAGATGCGTCACGCTTGGCAATGCCAGCTTTCAGCGACTTGCCCCAAACATTTTGAAACTTCTCTGGTAAAAAGAAAACAGGCATCCAGCCATCAGCCATCTCGGCAGTTGCCTCGACACTCTTATCTTTAAGTGACGCCCACCAAACCGGAATCTCAGAACGCACCGGATGGTTAATCAGCTTGAGAGGTTTACCTAGGCCAGTTCCTTGACCGGCTGGTAATGGAACTTGCACAGTTTTGCCTTCATAAGTAAGCGGCTTCTCACGTTTCCAAATTTCGCGACAAACCTCGATGTACTCCTTGGTGCGCTGCATCGGTTTTTCGTACGGCATGCCATGAAAACCCTCGATGACTTGTGGCCCCGAGGCACCGAGTCCCAAAATGAATCGACCATTGCTGACATAGTCACAACCAGCGGCCGTCATCGCAGTTAGCGCGGCAGTTCGCGAATAGACGTTGATGATTCCTGTACCGATCTGCACACGGTCTGTAACCGCGGCGAGATATCCAACTTGCGAAATTGAGTCGTAACTGTAGGCCTCAGCAACCCAAACGATGTCAAGGCCAACTTTTTCAAGTTCAGCGACGCGCTTGGCTGATGTTTGAAAATCAGAAATGTAGTTGATCATCATCGATAATTTCATAAAACTTCTTTCTGAGTTGCGCAATTAAAACAGCGAGTTAATTAACTCGGCGAGTGTGGCCCTTCCAGTATGGCTCACGAAGGTCTTTTTTGAGAATCTTGCCCGACGGATTACGTGGCAAGGCGTCTATCCAGGCGACAGATTTAGGTGTTTTGAAACCAGCAAGACGTTCGCGCGCGAAAACGAGAATCTCGCTCTCGGTTACTTGTGTGTCTGGTTTTCTGACAACCAAGGCCATCGGCACTTCGCCCCACTTTTCGTCAGGCACGCCAATCACGGCAACATCGGCAATCGCCGGATGGGCCATCAGGGCATTCTCGACTTCGGCTGGATAAATATTTTCGCCACCTGAAACAATCATGTCTTTTACACGATCAAAAATATAAACATAGCCATCGTTATCAAAATAACCAGCATCACCAGATCTGAACCAACGACCCTTGACGATCGACTTTGCGGTCTCCTCGGGCATGTTCCAATAGCCCTTCATTACTTGTCGTGAACGAATCCAAATTTCGCCAACTTCGCCAACTGGAACATCTTTTGCTGTATCCGAGTCAACGATGCGCAATTCAATTCCGGTGAATGGCTTGCCGCACGAACGCAAACGTCCTTTTTTCGCCGACGACAAATCATGATCTTGCGGTCCGAGAACTGTTACAACGCCGGTCGTCTCTGTCAAACCATAGACCTGCATGAATGGACACTTGAATGCTTTAATCGCTCCTTCAAGAACTGCTTCGGATATCGGTGATGCACCGTAAACAATTAGTTCGAGACTTGAGAAATTAGTTGTAGCGATATTCGGCATTGCAAGTGCGAATTGCAGAAGTGCTGGCACCATAAATGCGTGAGTGATTCGATACTTCTCGATCCATGTAAGTATTTCTGCAGGATTAACATCTCGCATAATTATTGATCGTGCACCACAATATTGAGCAGCAGTTGCCCAACCGCCCCCGCCAATGTGAAACAGTGGCATCGCCACAAGATTTATCGTCGTCTCAGACATCAGCCAAATTTTTTGCGCAGCCGGAAGTAGAGCAAAATAATTGTCGTTCGTCAACATCACACCCTTAGGACGACCTGTGGTGCCACTTGAATACAACTGAAAAGCAACATCACTGCTTTTAGTTGAAGCACGCGGATCTGTGGCCGATTGTGCGCTCACCCACTTTTCGTAGTCGTTGTGGCTCGGATGCCCGCCAATCACGATGATTGTTTTAACTCGAGCGAGTTGACCGACAATCACATCAAGAATTGGCACAAACTCTTGTCCGACGATCAACACTTCGGCCTGCGAGTCGTTGACAATGAACAAAACTTCAGGGGCGGCGAGTCTCCAGTTGACGTCAACACTCACTGCATTCAGTAACGCACAACCGTAGAAAACTTCAAAGTGTTCGATGCCGTTCTTGTCTAAAAATGCAACGCGGTCTTGAGCTTTTACACCGGCGCGCCTGAGGCCTTGGGCAACTTGTGCCGATCGCGAAAGCAGTTGCGCCCAAGTAAGGGTGCGCTCACCAAGCACGAGTGAAAGAGCGTTGGGCTGTGTCTTTGCATGATGTCGAACAATTCCACCGACATCTTTGATCGCCAACAACGGATTGCGCGAGCGGACAATTTTGCGCTTGACAGCTTTCTTGGTTACTTTCTTTTTGCCGGACTTCTTCGCGACTTTCTTTTTGCCGGCTTTCTTGGCTACTTTCTTTTTGCCGGACTTCTTTGCGACTTTCTTCTTGACTTTTTTAGATGTCCGCTTTTTTGAAGATTTCCTGCGTTTTGTTGCCATTGCCACAAGGTAGTTCGGCGACCTGACACAATGCAATATCGTGAAAATTAACCCTGTAAAAACTCAATTTGTTGGGTCTACTGACTCGGTGCAATTAAGCGTCTATAAATACGGCACAAATATAACTACAAAGCCCGATATTTTGTTCTCACACGCCACTGGTTTTCATGGCCGGTGTTTTGATCCTGTGATTTCGTCATTGATAAACCAACACGACTGCACTTCTTTTGACTATCGCGGATACGGAGATTCACAACTAAACCCAGATTGGCCACTCGTATGGCAAGGTTATGGAGACGACGCAATAGCGGTGGCTCGATCAATGCAAAAGAAAATAATTGCTGTTGGGCACTCGATGGGTGGCGCCGCATTAGTTATGGCAGCACTAGTTGCTCCAGAACTATTTCAAGCGTTGATTCTTTATGAGCCGATTATCTTTCCGACATATATTCGCGATGCAACCGAATCTCCACGTGAGCCAAGCCCGCTCGTCGAAGGCGCCAGACGCCGACGCACAACTTTTGCCTCACGAGATGAAGCATTTACGAATTATTCTTCGAAGCCACCGATGAACATTTTCGATGAGCGCTCGCTACATGCTTATGTCGATCACGGTTTTAACGATGCCGAAAATGGCGTCGTACTCAAGGCTCGTCCCGAACATGAGGCGCGAACATACGAGACGGGCGCGTTACATAAAACTTGGGATCAACTCAACTTGCTTCGCGTTCCTACTTGGGTTGTAGCAGGGGTGGTGGCGCCGATGCAACCATCGTCTTGGACAGAATCAATCGCCAAAGAAATCAAGAATGCAAAGTTCATCCAGTGGTCAGATGCTGGTCACTTTGGGCCGATGCAACAACCAGATCGTCTCGCACAACTCGTGACTGATGTGGTCGGTATCACTTCTGCGAACAGTTAGTGCGTAGATTGGCAGTGTCGTGAACGCACCTGTTTATCCAATTCCTCTGACGCTGTCGCCATCGCGCATCAGTAGTTTTCGCTCATGCCCGATGCAGTTTCGTTTTGCATCCATTGAAAAACTTCCAGAGCCGCCGCAGATTCATCTCGTAAAAGGCAATTTCGTTCACCGAGTTCTCGAATTGTTACTCGCCCACGAACCAGAATCGCGCACTGTTGATGCAGCCCGCGAAGCATTCGATGTTGCCCGTGTCGAATACGAACCATCTGCCAGATTCAAAGCGCTCAAATTATCGGCCGATGCGACAGATGCATTTTTTAAAGACTCACGTGAACTCGTCAATGGTTACTACCGCATGGAGAACCCAAGAAATGCAAAAGTTCTCGGTCTCGAATTACGACTTGAATCAGATTTTGGCAAATTCAAACTTGGTGGCATCATCGACCGGCTTGAACACGATGAAAACGGCGATCTAGTTATTAGCGATTACAAAACCGGCAAAACCCCAGATGCAAGATTTGGCGCAAACAAAATGGACAATATGCACCTTTACGCGGCTTTGTGTTTGCGTGTGCGGGGCGAACTTCCCAAAAAACTCCGCTTAATGTATTTAAAGTCAAGTACTCCAATCGAAGTTGAAGTTACACCAGAGTCAAACGCTGCATGCGAAGCCGCGGCGATCGAAACATTCGATCAAATCGCCGAGTCATGTCAAACTGGAGTTTTCGAAACGCATCGCTCTGGGTTGTGCAATTTCTGCGCCTTCAAAAAATGGTGTCCTGAGTTCGGTGGCGATGAATCTTTGGCTCAAATCGAAGCACCTCAGATATACCCGACGATTCCGCGAGACTAAAAATAAATTATGAACGACTCACATCGCGCTCGGTACGATGCGTTCGATCAACGCATCGACAAATTGCTCGAACCGACACGCAACTTCAAACCAGCAGTGTGGTTATTCACAGCCGCTACTGCCCTCGGAGACTTCGGCATTTTGTGGCACATCATCGGCATTATTCGCGCTGTGGCAGATTCAAGTCGAGTGCGCCAAGCATTAATTTTGTCATCGCTCATGGGTGTCGAAAGTTTGTTGCTCAACCAGGGCATCAAACCATTTTTCAGACGTGAACGACCAACTACCAAAGGTGACCAGCGTTTCAAAATTCGCAAACCTCGTACTTCAAGTTTTCCGAGTGGGCACGCGAGTTCTGCATTTTTCGCCGCCGTTGTGCTGTCACGCTGGTCTGGTGGGCCGGCAATCGCGTTGTGGTTTACTTTCGCGATCATCGTTGCAACCAGCCGGGTTGCTGTGCGAATTCACCACGCCAGCGATATTTTCGCGGGCGCCCTCATCGGCATAAGTATGGGCCTTCTCGCCCACCTAGTTATAAATCTGATCTAGTAAAGCCTGCGCGACGGCTGGCAGATTCTGCGCGACAGCGCGCGATATTTAGGCTTCGGTTGTCGAAGAGCCAGCAGCAGTTGAACTCGCTGTAAGCAACAAACGAACATCTAACAACAAGTCGGCGACTTCGCCAGTTGAGACCAATTCACGCTGCAACATCTCGCCCAATGCCTTGTCGATAACTCCAAGTGCTTCGCTGATGACGGCTGCTTCGCGTGAATCTTTCATGTAGTCGAACCTCTCGTATTTAAGTGAACTTCGCTAATTCGAAGGCTAGTGCGCAGAGCACACTCGACAACGTCTTTGCCCTAAAATTGTGCCACAAGCATGTCACACGGTGGCTACTGCGTAATTACGAATCGCAAGACTTGCTCGCTTGTGCGTATTATCACGATATGGAACTCGCTGATAAAAATACCGTGGTGACCGGCGCCGCAAACGGCATCGGAAAAGCAGTCGCACAAGAATTTCACAAACAAGGCGCTCGAGTTGTGCTCGCCGACCGAGATAAAAACCTTTTGGATGAAGTTGTTGCCGAACTTAACGCAAAGCGCCCAAATTCGGCACTTGCAGTCGCATGCGATTTATCGACCGAAAAAGCAAACGCAGAATTAGTAGCCAAATCGAAAGAATTTTTAGGTTTCATCGATCTGTTTTATGCAAACGCAGGTGTGGCAATGGGCACCGATTTAACAACCGCAGAAACTGCCTGGGATATTTCGTTTGCGATCAACGTGCACGCGCACCGCTGGGCGGTTAAATATCTAATCGATGATTGGCTGGCGGCAGGCAACGGATATTTCGTCAGCACTGCGTCTGCTGCTGGCTTACTGACCGCAATTGGTTCGGCACCATATTCTTTGACCAAACATGCTGCGTTGGCATTTGCCGAATGGCTTTCAATCACCTACGGCAATCGCGGACTTCGCGTCAGTTGTTTATGTCCGCAAGGAGTGAACACGAATATGTTGCGTCAATCAGATCAGGCCACCGCGGCCGACAACGGCAATGTCGTGCGTGCTTCAGGTGCAGTGCTTGAACCAGAACAGGTTGCCGAGATTGTTGTGGCAACTCTGCGCGAAGAAATATTTTTGATTTTGCCGCATCCCGAAGTTGCGCAGTTCGTCGCAAAGAAAGCAACCGAGCATCAGCGATGGCTCGCAGGAATGCGCAAACTGCAACTTCGTACGCTCGGTGTTTAAAAACGTGGGTCTATCCAGCGTGCTTGTCGCACCACAGGACGTAGAAAAGTTTCAGCAAGATGGCGTTGTTGTGCTGCGCAATGTCGTCAACCAGCGAGCACTTAGTGATCTTGCTCAAGCGTTAGACGACAACATGAGGTCACCAGGGCCATGGGCGAACGAATATGCGGCTGGCTCACAACACGGCCGATTCTTTGATGACTACGTCAACTGGGCAAGATTTGCGGCTTACAAAGACCATGCACTCGTTGGCGCTCTTCCACAAATCGCACTTCAATTAATGAACGTAAATAGCGGCAAATTTTTCCATGAGCATGTGCTCGTCAAAGAGCCCGGCACGAATCGAATTACACCTTGGCATCACGATGATCCTTATTATGGAATCGACTCGGAAGTAAATGTCAGTTTGTGGGTACCGCTAGATCCGATTCCAGAGACAATTGCGTTGCGGGTAATCAAAAAAAGCCATCGCTGGGGCAGACGTTTCGTACCACGCAGATTCGTCGACGAGTCTGCGTATGTGGCACAAGCCGAAGGTTTTGAAGCGCTTCCCGATGCGCAAACTTTAGACGCTTCAACCGAGATTGAAACTTTCGCCGCAATGCCAGGAGACTTGGTTGCTTTTCACTTTCGCACACTGCACAGTGCACCAGCGACAACATTGCACTCAGATCGTCGACGGGTAATAAGTTTTAGATACACAAACAACGAGGCAACTTGGGCAAGTCGACCTTGGAAGACTTCACCACCACTTGATGCACAAAATTTAAAGCCGGGCGACTTAATTAATGATCAGCGATTTCCGACTATTGCGAGAACTAGTTAGTTAAAACTTGACAGCGTTGTCGCGAGTTCGCGCCACTGATTCAACGGCAACGCAAACGGATCTGCATCCAGCACCTGAACACTGACGTGCGAAGCACCGGCGTCAATGTGTGCTTGAATGCGAGCGACAATCGTTTCGAGACTCCCCCATGCGACGATTGCATCGATCATTGCATCACTCGGCATCTTGTCTGGCCCCGCAATATCATCTTGGGCCCACCCCAAGCGACGCAAATTATTGGTGTAGTTCGGCAATCGGTTATATGTCAACATAAATTTTCTCGCTATAGCACGTGCAGTCTCAGGATTTGTGTCGAACACAACCGCAACTTCTGGTGCGAGCAACGCATCTTGTCCGAGAATCTCTCTGGCATAACTCGTGTGTTCAATCGGCACGAAATACGGATGGGCGCCGATACCCATCTGTGCAGAAAGTTTTAACATCTTCGGACCAAGTGCCGCTAAAACTCTGCGGGGCGCAACAGTTGGAGCCGCGGCGAAAAATAATCCGCTATCCATTGCCTTCAAATACTCGACCATCGCCGAATATGGTTTGTCATAACTAGTCTTGTGAACTTTTTCAACCAGATTTTGATGGCTTGCACCAATACCAAGCAGAAATCTTTCGCCGAACGCCTCGGTGAGTGTCTTCCAGCCCGCGTTCATAGTTGCAGCGCTTCGGGCATACATCGAGGCGATGCCAGTAGCCATGGTCATCTTTTTTGTTGCTTCGAGTAGCACCCCGCAGGATGCGAACGGCTCGCGATTTACTGCCTCTGGCACCCATATACATCTGAAGCCGAGTTCTTCGAGTTCAATTGCCGCTTCTTTTGATTTCGACATCGGCTGCATGTCGAGAGCCGACGTCCATATGCCGACACGACCAAGCCCAAAGTCTGAACGATGATTCATGATCAATACCGTAATCGCAAATCGTGATACACATCGTTTAGTGAAACGTTTTTTATTTGGGTTACTTTTAACGCTGACTATCTGCTCGTGCGCGGGCTCAAAGACCTTACCCGATGACATCGCCGATGTGATTCGAGTCATCGATGGCGACACGGTTGTTCTGAATTTGCAAGGCTCGACCGAAACCGTGCGATTGATCGGCGTCAACACCCCAGAAACTGTGCATCCGACCAAACCTGTTGAATGTTTTGGTCCCGAGGCATCGGCTTTTATGCATCAGCTGCTTCAACCAAAGACCAGAGTGCGCGTGCAACGCGACATTGAGGCGCGAGACCGTTATCAGCGATTGCTTGTCTATATATATCTTGCTGATGGCACCTTTGTTAATTCAGAACTTCTGCGTCTTGGCTTTGCTCGAACAATGAGCATCGCACCGAATACGGCATTTGCGACCAAATTTGCCGCAATCGAATCAGCAGCCCAACAAAATCGAATCGGGTTGTGGCTGGCGTGCTAGAGATAGCGTGAATATGTGGCGTCTACGAAGAAAAGTCTTGTCGAACGACTCGGGCATTCACCGCACGCACGTTTGGTCATTTTAAGTTGTGACGATCTCGGCGCATTCCATGCCGCGAACATTGGCGTCTACGATGCACTCAACAAAGGTGTGGCAACATGCGCGTCGCTAATGGTGCCAGCACCGTGGGCGCGTCACGCAATCAATTGCTATAACGGCGAAGACATCGGCGTGCATTTGACTCTCAATGCAGAGCACGCAAATTATCGCTGGGGCTCAATTACTAATTCTCCCTCACTTGCTTCTGGCGAAGGTGGGTTTCCACGCACAATCGACGATCTTTGGGAGCACGCAGATCCGGCAGAAGTCTTGCGAGAATGTCGGGCGCAAATCGAACGCGCAATTGCTTGGGGACTTGACCCAACACATCTTGCACCTCACTTGACGGCGATTACTCTTCGCCCAGAATTCTTTGATATATACCTCGAACTTGCTGTCGAATTTCGATTGCCGATTCGCTTACCGAGTTCAATCAACGAAGAACAAGCAGGGTTCCCATTTAGAAAACTTGCCGCGCAAGAAGGCGTCGAGTTTCCAGATTTCTTTGATCATGACTGGCAATACGGAAGCCGTGAACGAGTTATGAAATCACTCGCCAAACTCGCACCAGGCGTAACCGAGATACACGTACAACCGTGTATCGACACACCAGAAGTGCGTGCACTCGGTGAGATCGCGCAAAGTTGGATCGACGATTACGAACTTGTTGTTAACGACCAAGAAATTCGTGATGCAATAGACGCAAGCGGAGCGACGATGATCGGGTTTCGCGAGTTGCGCACGCTGATGCGTGCCAGCTAATTAGCGCGCTGTTTTATCCCGGCAAATAAATCGTTTTCAAGATGCTGTGCATCTGGCGAATAATTTTCTACGCAGGACTTGGCCAAAATCCAATCATCGAATGGATACACCTCGGCGAGTTCTTCATCGCTCAGACCAAACCAAAATGGCTCGTTTTCGTCGACCTGCGTAGCGTGAGCCCTCAACGAGTTTGAACGCGCCCACAAATACTTGCCGATATTTATTTTGGTTGTGATTCTGTCGTCCATATTTGGTCGACTAAACCAGTTCTCGTCATAAGGCGACGAACCACGCAAACGCAAAAGCGCCTCGTGCACGGTCGTCAAACGTGACCGCGACCAAACCGAGTAATACATTTTGAGTGGTTGCCAAACTTGGCCAGCATCTGGATACCAACTTGGATCGCCAGCGCGCTCAAAAGCACGAACACTGATCTCATGCACCTTGACATGATCGGGGTGCGGATATCCACGATGATCATCGTTGTATGTGACTATCACTTGTGGTTTTTCAGCGCGAATCAACTTGACAAGTCGACCCGTCGCCTCATCCATGTCTGCCATATGAAAACATTCTGGGTTTAAATTTTTTGGACTCTCTGCCATTCCTGAATCGCGGTAGCCGAGCATGTGCAATTTGCTGAAGCCAATCACTTCAACACTGTTCGCTAGTTCGACAGGGCGTACCGTCTCCATTAATTTTTGCTGCGCGACTTCGTCTAATCCATGAAACGGCATGCCGGGTTCTTTGAGCGCTGGATTATTGAGGTCACCCTCTTCTCCCCCCGTGCAACACACAAGCACTGTTCGTATGCCAGATTCTGAATACATTGCAAAAGTTGGCGCACCCTTTGAAGCCTCGTCGTCTGGATGAGCGTGAACAGTTAACGCACAAAGCAGGTTGCCGTCGATGTCGTGACGAGGCGAAGATCGCAAAGTTGATTTTCTCACTCCAAGAAGGATAGTGATCTGTGAGTTGTATGCCGATGCCGTAACCTTGTCTCAATGTCGCCTTCAAAACTATTACTCAGCAAAGTACAGACTCTATTTTTGCTTCTGCTGACCACTAGTTTGCTCGTCTCGTGTTCTCGTGATGGACGTGAACTTAGAGTTGCAGGCCCAGGCCAAGGTGAATCAATTGCGATTGTCACCACCACTGTCGAACTCTTTCCTAACGAACAACAAGATGTTGTCCAAAAAGTTTTTACTGTTTCAGGAACTTGGTTGGACAGCGGCGCAATTGATCCTCGACACACATGTCTTGGATCAAATATTTCGCCATCTTTAAATATCTCGAATACGCCCGCCAATGCTCTAAGTCTGGCAATCACGCTTATCGATCTTGAGAATCCAGAAAAACCACTCTGGGTGGTGGCGAATATAAACCCAACCGAAACTCTGATTCAAGAAGGTGCAGTTCCGGCTGAAGCGATCGTCGGTGCGACGACTAATGGCACCAAAGTTGTGCCTGGATATAGCGGACCATGCCCTACGGGCAGTGAGATACATCAATATTTGCTCGTTGTATACGCTCTTGACCAGGCCATTGAATTCACTCCTGATCCCAATTCACTTGACGACTCACAACTTTTGTTCAAGGCAATTCAGACCAGTGCTTTTGACTCGACCGAAACTCGGTTCTTCACACAAACCACCTAACACATACCGCGCGCGTGTAAAGATTGAGGCATAGACCCAAATCTTGCATCCATGCTCACCGCCTTGCCGATCTCTTTGTTTGAGGCCGATATCAATGGTCGACTTGTTGCAGCAAACGAAGCCTTTCGCACGCTCGTACTTTCGGGAGCACCGCTTGTGGTCGGTACCGCACCGTGGGTGAACGCTCAGCCTTCAGAACGAACCTCCGCCGAGCGTGCGTGGCAACTTGCCAAAGAAAATCAATCACCATTTAATTTCGAGTTCAGACTTTGGCAACCCAACGGTGACGCTTCGTGGATCTTGGTTTCAACCCAGGCGCAACGCAATAGCGCAGGTGCCGTAACTAGTTATGTCGGCACGGCTCACGATGTGACGCAGGCCGTTGCAAGGAGAATGTTGAGCGAGCAACTAATTGGATTGCTTGATGCATCACACGATGCAGTGTTGGTATTTGATCGCAATGGCGCGTTGATGTTTGCCAACGACTACGCGCAACAACTTGTTGGACTCAACGATGCCGCAACTCAAGGTGATGCGGCAGTTCAAACTTTTATTCAGGCGATTCGCGATCAACTGCCTCGCGAAATTACGTCCGGCACAACATCCAATCGTTGGCAAGGCGAAGTCGGTTTTCGTAGCGCAGATGGAATCATGCGCACACTCGATGTTGTATTACAGATCGTGCGCGATACACAAGGCGCAATCGAGCACTATTCGGCGATTGCCCGTGATATCACCGAATCAAAACAAACCCAAGACGAACTGCAACGACAGGCAACTCACGACGCACTCACCGGCTTACCAAATCGTGTTTTATTCTTGCGCAAACTTGCCGAGGCGCTAGACCGCTCGCGCACTCTAAAACGTGGCGTAACCGTATTGTTCGTTGATCTCGACAAACTTAAAGACGTCAACGATTCAATTGGCCACGCGGTTGGTGATCAATTGATCGTCAACATGTCCAAACGGCTTGTTAGTGCGACTCGACCATCAGATGTTGTCGCACGAATCGGTGGAGATGAATTCGTGATTCTTTGCGACGGCCTAGGTGATGAACAAGTCGCAATGGATGTGGCTAACCGCATGCGTACCGCCGTAACGGGTCAGCAAATTTTGCAAGGATTCGAAATTGCAACAAGCGCAAGTATCGGAATTGCGATGGCCAACGCATCAATGCTCGAAGAAATGTCGAGTGCCGATGCCGCCGTCACTCTTTTGCACCACGCCGATAGTGCGATGTATCGTGCCAAGCAACGCGGTCGCGGCCGGTGCGAAATGTACAGCGAAGAAATGAGCGCCAATGCACGCGAAAGAAGTGCCCTCGGGTCACAACTTGAAAGGGCGCTCGCGACTAACCAACTATTTTTGGTTTACCAGCCGATCGTTTCTACGCATACAGGTCGAATCGCCGGCGCCGAAGCATTACTGCGCTGGCAACATCCAGATCGCGGTGTGCTGACGCCACCAGTTTTTCTTGCGCTCGCCGAAGAATCAGGATTGATCGGCCCAATCGGCGATTGGGTTGGGCGGCAAGCATGCGCCGACATGCGTCAATGGCTCGACGCCAAAGCAATCGACAATTCTTTTGTGATGCATGTCAATGTTTCGGCGCGACAACTTAGTGACGCAACATTTGTCGAACGCACTTTGGCTTCACTCAGAGATGCCCAACTTGAACCTCACCAACTTGATCTTGAAGTTACTGAGACGACTTTGCTTGAGGACAAAGGCGGCGTAATGCGAACATTGAACGCGCTTAAACGACTTGGTATCAAACTCGCGATCGACGACTTCGGAACCGGATTCTCGTCATTGGTGAATCTTCGTAACTTCCCGGCTGACTATCTCAAACTCGATGGCACATTTATTCGTGACATCGGATCACAAGGTGGCGATGACCCAATTGTGCGGTCAGTTATTCAACTTGCGCATTCGCTGAACATGTCGGTAGTCGCCGAATGGGTGACCACTGAAGACCAATCACAACGATTGAAACTTCTGGGTTGTGATTTTGTCCAGGGCAATAAAATTGGTGAGCCGGTAACTTCTGAAAAGTTTTCGCCACTCGCAACCAGCGCAAATCACTCGCGCTAATAAACAAAATCTACTCAGCAGGCGCCGGCGCGGGTCCCAGCCCGCCGAAAAATGCCAACACGGCAGCAGAGTCTTTATCTAATCGCAAAACAGAATTGCCATTCACGCTGTCGCTATAAACCGCGAGCGAATATCTAGAGATGTCGCCTTTGGCGGCAGGCTTCATCTGTTTTGCGAATTGCGTTAAATCAAGATTCGCATCAGTGATAAGTGCTTGCGTTGCACCGGCAAAAGCGCCTGCTGCAGTCAACGGATTCGAGGTAATGCGAGTTAAAGCAGTATTCAACATTGACGCAATAAATTGTCGCTGACGCTTACCTCGTCCGATGTCTGAAGATCCATCGATTTTCCAATTTCCATCAACATTGGTTTCAAAGAATCGACTTCGAGCAAACGCCAACGACCGAACACCGTTCAAATTGTGACATCCTGCGGGCATGTAGAACCCGGTGTGCTTGTCACGCGATGGATATTGCGTACAGATGCGCACACCACCGATTGCGTCGACTAGACCTTTGAATCCCTGAAAATTAATTTCTAAATAGTGGTGAATCGGAATATTGAATTCGTTTTGCATTGTTCGAATAAGCACATCGGTGCCCTGTTGATATGCCGTATTGATTCGACCACTGTTCTCGCCATTGCCTAACTTGACCCAAAGATCTCTTGGAAACGAAAGCAAGGCGCCAGCACCAGTCGCAGTGTCGTAATGAAAAATCATCAAGGTGTCGCTACGACGTCCAGAAACTTCGTCGCCGCTACCCATTGTTGCGAAATCTGGATCATTTGGGTCTACACCTTCACGCGAATCTGAACCAACCAGCAAATAATTCTCGAACCCTGCACTAGGCA
>BJGF01000015.1 GCA_014190295.1 Actinomycetes bacterium
GCCCGACAGAAAAAATCTGGTTTATTGCCCAGCGACACAGTTCTAAGCGAGCGACCACATTGGGTGCCGGAGTGGGCGGGTCTCAGTGCCGACGAAAAGAGACTCTATGCACGAATGATGGAGGTCTACGCAGGTTTCTTGACGCATACCGACGCTCAGGTTGGTCGCGTAATTAAACACATCGAGTCACTTGGCGAACTCGACAACACGATCGTGCTCGTGATGAGCGACAACGGTGCAAGTTCTGAAGGTGGGCCGAAAGGTTCTTTCAATGAAATGTTTTTCTTCAACTTCATGCCAGAAAGTCTTGAAGAGAACATCAAGCGGATTGATTTGCTCGGCACTCCAGCGGCGCACAATCATTATCCGTGGGGTTGGGCATGGGCGGGCAACACTCCGTTCAAACGATGGAAGCGTGAGACCCACGAAGGCGGAGTCACCGACCCATTAATTATCCACTGGCCAAAAAAACTCGTAGCCAAAAACGAAGTGCGCACGCAGTATCTGCATTCGGTAGATGTGATGCCGACGTTGCTCGAACTAATCGGTATCGATGCGCCGACGCATATTGCAGGTGTTGAACAGCAGCCGATTGAAGGTGTGAGTTTTGCGCACACGCTAAGTGATGCCAAGGCGTCGAGCAAACATGTGACGCAGTGTTATGAGATGCTGGGTTCGCGCGCGCTGTATCACGATGGATGGAAAGCCGTTGTGTTTCATCAATTGCCGGGTTTGCCAGGCACTCCGAGTTACGACGGCACAGACCCGAATATCAGTTTCGACGCTGAGCAATGGGAGTTGTACCACGTCGAAAAAGATCTCGCGGAGACGAACGACCTGGCCGCACAGCATCCTGAGAAATTAAAAGAGATGATTGCCCTTTGGTGGGATTTGGCAGACAAGCAACAAATTCTGCCGCTGAATAATCAACCAGGAAAGTTCGGCGATAAGCGTTATCGACAAGAGCGATACGAATATCGACCGGGCATTGGTGCAATACCTCCATTAGTGGCGCCGAACTTGCGAAATCGATCGTTTGATATTTTGGCTGAAGTTACGGTGCCTGCGTCTGGCGTTCAGGGTGCGATTATTGCCCAAGGCAGTAGTGCGGGTGGTTACGCCGTGTACGTCAAAGACAAGCGATTGCATTATGTGCACAACTTTTTAGATCTGTATTATTTTTCTGTTTCGGCAGAAGTTGATCTGCCAGTTGGTGTGCACACGTTGCGAGTTGAATTCAAATCAACTGGTCGGTTCAAAGGCGAAGTCAATTTGTATTACGACGACTTGCCGGTGGGTTCGGGTGAGATAGCGGCGACCGTGCCAGTATTTTTTGGCGTTTTTGGTATGACGGTTGGTTACTTGCGCGGGTCGTCGGTGATTCGCGGTGTTGAATCGCCGTTTACTTTTACCGATTCGGCGTTGCAACGTGTGATTGTTGAGCCTGCTGGTCGATCATGGCGCAACCCAGAAGGCGATGATCGCGTGGCAATGGCTACGCAATGATTGCTGGAGCAATCGATATTTGCTACGTCGCAGTGCCTGCGGCTACGCAATGATTGCTGGAGCAATCGATATTTGCTACGTCGCAGTGCCTGCGGCTACGCAATAGTTTTAGCAGTCGCTTACTGCGCGACGGATGCGTTGTAAGTTGTTTTAGTGGCTGATCGCGCGAAATTGCTGTCGAAGTCGAATTTTTTGCTGGGGTGCGACTGTCCGGTCAAATTAAAATATTCTAAATCTGGATATCCATCGCTCAATATGGGCAATGCTTTTCTTGAGTTTTTTGCTGACGGTGGGTTCATGATTGAAGCATTGGCACGAACTTTATTCGTAAATGGGCAATGGATAAACCCGAAGGCTGGCGAAACCGCAGAACAAGCCACCGCACGAATGTTGGCTGTGCCTGGCGACGGCGTGTGGTTTGAGCCGACTTTTGTTGTCAATGACATGCTCGTGCGAGTCGATATTTTGCAACGCACCGGCGACACACTGCGGTTGATAGAAATAAAGGCCGCAAGCTTCAATTCGGTTGAAGAGACAAATCCATTTCGTGGAAAAAAGGGTGGAGTGCTGGCAGGCTGGCGAAACTATTTATTAGATCTTGCATTTCAGACCGATGTGCTCGAACTGGCTTATCCAGAAATGAAAGTCGTACCAGAACTCTGTTTGGTTGATAAATCAAAGACTTGTAAAGAAGAAGCAATATTCAACAAAGTTGAGTTAATAACAGATAAAGACCCGGGCAGCACTGGGCCACGGGCAATTTATGTGGGCGATGCCGCAGCATTTGCAAGCCAGCATTTCTTAGGATTTTTGAATGCACGATCTGAAGTAGACGAACTTATCGCCGAAGTGCGCTCAACAAGAAATAGTTTGTTAAAAATAGTTGCTGACCCAAGTCGTGATATTGATTCGCCGATCGGCAGTCACTGTCGTGATTGTGAGTATCGAAATATTGCCAGCAGCCGCAACGGTTTTGCCGAATGTTGGGGAGAGTTGGCCGCTGGTGACCCGCACATCATCGACTTGTTTAAGTCTGGCTTGCTGGCAGATGCTGCCGGCAACAAGGGCAACGGCATTACGTCATTGATTGAAAGCCGAATCTCAAAACTTGTTGATATTCCTGCGAACATTATTGACGCCAGCAAATCAACTGGACGTCGACAGTTGAAACAACTTGAATGCACTATCAATGGCCAAGAATGGGTCGACCCACTGTTGCGCGAAGAACTTGATGCTTGCGAGTATCCACTGCATTTTGTTGATTTTGAAACCTCGCGGCTGGCAGTGCCGTATCACAAAGGAATGCAACCCTATGAACAGATTGCTTTTCAATTTAGTTGTCATACGATTTTGAAGCCAGGTGACAAAGAGTTACAACACCGCGAATGGATAAATGTCGCTGATGCGTTTCCGAGTTTCGAATTTGTTCGAGCATTGCGCGATGCAATCGGTGACACCGGCACGATGTTGGTATGGAGCGATTTTGAACAGTCGACATTAAAAGACATTCGCCGGCAGATGGATCATTACAAACTCGGCGACAAAAAACTTGCCGACTGGGTTGATGCGATGGTGCCAGATCGCAAAGATGGCGGGCGAGTGCAAGATCTGCTCGAACTTTGTGGCTTGCATTATTACCATCCAGAAATGGAAGGCCGACTGAGCATTAAATATGTTTTGCCGGCGATTTGGAGTGGCAATGAATATTTGTGGCGTGATCCGTGGTTCTCGAAATATTTCAGGGAAAATCTAGAAGGAGCGATGGACCCTTACGATGCGTTAACAGGCGTAATTTTAGAAACTGACAATAGCGAGCCCAATAGTCAAGAGACCGAAATTGCGGTTGATGCAGTGCGTGAGGGCATCGGGGCGATGCGTACTTATCAAGAAATGATGTATGGATTAAGTCGCTCTGACGCGAAACATCGTGAAGCCGTCAAAAAAATGTTGCTGCAATACTGCGAACTAGACACAGCAGCAATGGTGATTATCTGGAAGCACTGGATGACTCGTCTTGCTGGTGTGAAATAATTTATTTGACGCGCATGACTCGAAACGGGTCACCAATTTTAAGAAAGTTCTCATAGACCTCAGGCAAATCAGCGCGTAGTCGCTTTGTATCAAGTGCTTGTTTGCCTGAGTGTTGCTTCCATGTGATGACTTGTTCGCCATCGAGTAAACCTATTTCGTGAGCCAACAACAATCTCGCGAGTTCGTCTTTGGCGATCGTCTCTTGTTTTTCTGCTACGCGTCGAGTTTCGCGGGCGTCGCGTAGGTTTGCTAAAACTGCGCGCGCAGACTCTGGAAGTTCAATTGCCGTTGGCGTTGCTTTGTAGAGCGACGCGATTTGATCGGCACTGAACTGGTTGATTTCGGCGTCGGCACGAGCACCCGAGTCGACGAGTGCACCAAAGCGTTCGGCTTCGGCCCAAAGTTGATCGATGGCTTCTTGATTGCGTGGCAACTCGACCATTGAAATTCGCAAGTCACGGTCAAGCACAATAAAAAACAATGGCACGTTTAATACCGATTGTTGTGCCCAGCCTTGCCAACGCCATTCGAAGGGCAGGTCATCAGCCGTATGCACGCTGTAGCGGGCACTTGTTTTGGCTTCGACGCCAACTGTTGGTCGCTCTTCGTTATCGACACCATCTTTAGAAATCGTGAAGCGACCTGCGCGATACATCACCGATGGAGTGAAAACATTTACACCAAGAAGATGTGATGCTTCTTCAAGTAGTGCAGGTTCGAGCACATTGCCACGACGAAAGACCGGCTTGTCTTCTTCAACCGTTGGGTCAACACTTTTATCAAAGAAAAGATCTGAGCGAGTCGAATATGGCGAAGCACCCATTAGCGCAGGAGCATCTGACGCACCGAATGTGCATCGGCCGTTTTTGTCGCGCCAACGCAATCTAAGCCAATCTTCGCTGCCGTGCTTTGGCTTGGGGATTCGTTCGAATTCGACTGCGCCTTGGGTGATCATTATTGTCTCTGTTTCTTTTTGGGGAAGAGACATCATCCCCTAAGGGTGTAACAGGGTTGGCGGGTTACGAATTCGGTGTTCGGTGCGCCCAAGGTTGGGCGGTTTCGAGTTGTGATGCGATGCGAATGAGCAAATCTTCACGTCCGTATGCGGCAACAATTTGAATACCGACTGGAATACCGTCAGATGTCCATTGCAACGGAATATTTATTGCAGGTTGACCGGTTGTATTGAATGGAGGAGTCAACGGAATCCATTCGCCGGCAATTCGTAATGAATTCATTTGATTTTCCGGTTCGTTTTTGATTGTGCCAAGAAGCATTGGCAGTCGCGCCATTGTTGGTGTAACCAAAAGGTCCCAGCCGTCGGCCCACCACTGTTGAACTAGTCGCCGAAAATTCACCGAGGCGACAACTGACCTGGCGTAATCAGTAGCAGTTTTTGTGGCGGCGAATTCTGCCATCGCCCAGTTCATGAATTCGATATCGTCTTTAACAACTTCGCGCCCGAGCATTTGACCCAGAATGTCACGGGCAATCGACATGTTTGTTGACCACATTGTAGTGAACTTTCCGGCGAAGTCTGCTTGCTCGAGTGCTTTTGGCCATGAGTTTTCGACGTGATGCCCGAGAGATTCAAGAAGTTTGCAAGTGTCACGCACTGCTTGAATGCATTCGCTATCCATCTGACCACCGACTGGATGATGATCAATAAAACCGATGCGAAGTTTGCCAGGGTCTTGGCCGACTTCTTGAATGTAAGGTCTTGTCGGTGCTGCTGCGATTACGCGGTCACCGACGCCTGGGCCATGTGTTGCGTCAAGTAGCGCAGCCGTGTCGCGCACAGTTCGCGTGACTGCGAAGTGCACGCTGAAGTTTGCTTCATCACCGAACGGTGCAAGTGAGATGCGACCTTGCGAAGTTTTTAATCCAACGAGTCCACAACACGAAGCGGGCACGCGAATACTTCCGCCACCATCGCTTGCATGTGCCATCGGAATAATTCCTGAGGCAACTGCCGCGGCGCTTCCGCCACTTGATCCACCTGGTGTCATTGAAAGATTCCAAGGATTTCGAGTTGCGCCCCACGCAAGTGGCTCGGTGACCGGCACGCTTCCGAACTCTGGAGAGTTGCCCCGCCCAAAAGGAATTAATCCTGTATCGATAAATCGCTGAACTAACAAAGAATTTGCCGGCGCGATGTACTTGGCATTTTTAAGCGCGATATTGCCGTTTGACATATGTTGCCCTGCATATGGTGCGCCGAGATCTTTCAAAATAAATGGCACACCACCAAATTTGTGTTTTGAGTTTGGTTTGAATTTTTTTGCAAGTTCGCGAGCATGTTCGAACCAAGTGATATTGATCGCGTTGATCGGTGAGTTGAATTCGGTCGTTCGTTCAATTGCTGCTTCAAGAAGTTCGAGTGCCGAAACTTTGCCAGTGCTGACTAATTCTGCTTGACCGAGACCATCGATCCAGCGAGTTTGTTGTGCAAGGGGTGAAAGTGTCATAGGCACAGATTATATATACGTATCTAATGCGTCAAAAAGAAGTACCGTATTGACGCCGTGAATACGCCAGAAACTAACCAAGTAATTAATCTCTCGGCGCGCGAGGTTTTTCAATCGCCAGCAGTTAAGTCATTTATTATTGCGAACTCGGCTTTGTATATCGGCTTGATGCTGCAAGCAGCCACTCTTGGCAAACACATTTACGACATCACCGGCCGCGAACTTGATATTGGTTGGCTTGGTCTTGCTGAATTTTTGCCAATCGCGTTATTGGTTTTCGTTACGGGCAGTGTCGCCGACCGATACAACCGTCGCCGTGTTGCAGTGGTGGCAATGCTTGGCGAACTTGCATGCGCTTTGGCTCTTGTGGGTTATTCGTTGACCAACCCAACAAGTGTGTTGCCGATTTTTGTAATTGCAGTTTTTTATGGCACATCACGAGCGTTTGTTTCGCCGGCAATGCGGTCAATCGGGCCGATGATTGCACCAGAGAATGGGTTGCCACAAATGGTGGCGATGTATTCGACGGTTTGGACTGGTGCAATGATTGTCGGCCCAGCGATGTCTGGGTTTTTGTATGCGGCGGCGCCATGGATTGCCTATGCAACCGCCGCAGGTTTGATTGCGCTTGGGATAATGCTGATCTCGCGAATCAAACTCAAAATAATTTCAGATCAGCCGGCGAAAACCGAGAAGCCAACACTGCATTCGGCGATGGAAGGTTTGCGATTTATTAAACGCACGCCGATTTTGTTGGCGGCGATTTCGCTTGACTTGTTTGCAGTGCTTTTTGGCGGAGCGATCGCTTTGTTACCTGTGATTGCAAAAGATCAACTACTCGTCGGCGATGTTGCATACGGATGGTTGCGTGCTGCCGCCGGTATCGGCGCAGCAAGTACGGCTGCTTTGTTGGCATTCAAACCAATTCGGCGTCATGTTGGTCGGGCAATGCTGATCGCAGTCGGTGTTTTTGGTGCAGGAACAATCGTGCTTGGGTTGACACACAACTACTGGGTGGCATTTTTCGCAGTGATGATTCTGAGTGCGGGTGACATGATCAGTGTGTTTGTGCGCGGAGCGATCGTGCCTTTAGTTACCCCAGACGACAAACGGGGACGTGTGTCAGCAGTCGAAAATGTATTTATCGGTGCGACAAACGAACTTGGGGCATTCGAGTCAGGAGCGATGTCGCAAGCAGTTGGAGTTCCGGCCACGGTTATTGGTGGCGGAATCGCAACACTCGGCATCGTTGGTATTTGGTGGTTCAAATTCAAACAATTACGAAATATTGATACGTTCGACGAACTCTCACAATAGAAGCAAGTAGTTTTTTGCCCGCTCGCAACACCCATTAGTCGTGCGATAATAGATGTATGAATGAAGTTTTGCTGCGAACTGCGTGTCCGCTTGACTGCCCTGATGCATGCTCACTCGAAGTCACACTCACGATGGGTCGAATCACAAAAATTGATGCGGCACCTGTAGATGAAATGTCAAATCCACTGACAGATGGCTGGATTTGTAAAAAAGTGAAACACCATGCCGACAGGGTTTATTCGCCAGAACGAATTATGACGCCGTTAATTCGGATCGGTAAAAAAGGTGACGGTGAGTTTCGCCGAGCATCATGGGATGAAGCACTCGATTTAATCGCCGCAAAAATAACTGACGCGGTAAAAAATTATGGCGTTGATTCGGTGTTGCCATATTTGTACAACTCGTCGGCATCAAAACTTGAAGCAAATTATTTAACGCCACATTTGTTTGCCCGACTCGGAGCCCCAGAAATCTTGCCCACCATTTGCGCGGCCAGTTATGGGGCTGCATGGGATCAAATGTTTGGTGAAATGTTGAGTATCGACACCCTCGATGTCGTAGACGCCAAACTTGTCGTCGTCTGGGGTGCGAACCCAGCCGTGAGTGGCACACACTTGTTGCCACTATTGGCAAAGGTGCAGAAGGCTGGAGGCAAACTTGTTGTCATTGACCCGCGCGAAACTGGCACCGCATCGCGCGCAGATCTGCATCTTGCCGTGCGACCAGGCACCGATGTTGTTTTGGCGTATGCATTGGCAAATGAATTGGTGCGCACCAATCGTGTTGATCGTGAGTTCATCGAGACTCACACAACTGGTAGCAAAGAGTTTTTAGCAGCAGCAGCTAAATATTCGCTCGAAGATGCAAGCAACATTTGCGGCATCTCGCTTGATATTGTCCGCGAACTTGCCGAGTTGATAGCCACCGTCAAGCCTGCGGTTTTGCGAATGGGTTATGGTCCCGAAAGAAATCGAAACGGCGGCAGCAGCATTTTGGCAGTGCTCGGACTTTGGGTCGTGGCCGGCAACTTCGGCACGCGTGGCTCCGGGATTTTGGCATCAACCAGCGATGGATTTTCTGTAAATGTGAACGCGACTTGGCCAGACAATATTCAGCCACCAATTCGTCGCAAACTAAACATGAATCATGTGGCTCGAGTTTTGCGTGGCGATGTTGGTGCGTGGCCCGTGTCAGCGAAAGTTTTGGTAATTCAAGGTGCGAATCCTGCCGTCACTTCGGTAGACCAGATCGGCATGCTTGCTGGGCTGGCTTGCGAAGATGTTTTCACTGTGTTGCACGAGCAAGTGATGACAGATACGGCAAAATTTGCCGATGTGGTGTTGCCAGCGACAACACATTTCGAAGTGCACGACCTAGTGGGTTCATATGGCACGTATTCGGCCCAAGTGATCGAACCAGTGATCAATCGTGTCGGCGAATCGCGATCTAATAATGAGTTTGCAACCGGATTGGCGACGCGGCTTGGTTTCGAAGCCGGAGAGTTCAATAGTGATCCACAATTTATTGCTGATCGTATTTCTGTGCAACGCGGTCAGGCTGTGCAGTTGCGTGAAGTTGGAACAACCGTACAATTCGTAGACACTTGGCCGAGTTTCTCTGATGAGCGCGCCCAATTATTCGCGCCAAATAGCGAGTTGCCTGTGCCGCAATATCGTGCTGCGCAAGAAAAGAATCCGTTGGTATTGATAACACCTGCAACTTCGCACACGATTAATTCGATGTTTGCTGATACTGATCCACCTCGGGTGGCGATCTCTATGAATCCGGATGATGCAAAAGCCCGTAATCTCGCCGATGCGCAACGAGTTCGAGTGCACAACGATAGAGCATCACTTGAAATAGATTTGGTGATCGATAAAACTTTG
This sequence comes from Actinomycetes bacterium, assembly GCA_014190295.1. GTDB lineage: Bacteria > Actinomycetota > Acidimicrobiia > Acidimicrobiales > Ilumatobacteraceae > BACL27. The sequence goes on from BJGF01000015.1 coordinate 9,209, forward strand.
CGTCCGGGTGTGTGTTTTATACCAAAAGGTTTGTGGTTGCGCGCAACTAATCAGGGTTTGACTGCGAATGCATTTGCAACTGACGAACTAAATGATCTCGCTAGTGGTGCTTGCTTCAATGATGCTCGGGTCGAAGTGACGGCTGTGTGACGCGAATTCGAAAATTATTAAGTTTTTTAGTTGCAAGTTTTGCACTGATAAGTTGCTCATCTTTCAACAGCAACGCAAACGGCGAAACCAATATTTTGTCTGGTGTCGGGCGAATTCCGGGCTATGACTTCGGCACAGCGATCACGCTTCCTGAAGGTTTTGAAATTGAACTTCCAGAAATTGTGGGTGGTTCAATTGGACCAAAAGCCAGCGGTAGCCGTCTTTTGATGATCGGCGACTCAATAATGGCGTCAACTTCAAGTCGTTACGGTAACGAAATGTGCGCTGCGCTCGTGCCTTTGGGTTGGCAAGTCGCGATCGAAGCAGAAGCAAGTCGATTCGCCGAATTTGGTGTTCGCGTTTTAGATCAAAGAATGAATGCCGAAGCCGGTTGGGATGCTGCGGTCATCTTTTTAGGCACAAACTACGAAGGCAATAAAGATTCGTACTCAAAGCAGATAACCAAGATGCTCGACAAACTTAATCCGCGACCGGTGTTGCTGGTGAATACTTCGTTATTTAGAAATGCACAACGCGAAGTGAATGCAGCGATAACAGTTATCGCAGGCAAAAATAAAAATGTTTCAATATTGGATTGGGCAACGATTTCTAAGACAAGGGGTGTCTTGAACGATGACCGAGTTCATTTGTCGCCAAAAGGCCGAAGCGTGTTCGCAGTGGCGGTCGCGCGGGCTCTGGATATAGCGCCATTTCGTGAAGGCGAATGCCTTGAATCAAAGTTTCGTGATGATTCGGCAGCGGGCAAAGATGTGATGCCAGAAACTGAAGGAACCTTGTTTGCGCCGATGGGTGAAACAACTTTGCCGACAGTTTCAGCACCGCCGACTCAAACTACGCTGCCGTAAAACAGTAGTAGTGGCTGTAATCTCTTAAATACCAAACAGAGAGAGCATCAAAATGAAAATCGGAATCTTCGGTGGAACAGTCAACTCGGGAACAATCGACGATGTTGTCGCCGAGGCAGCATCGGCCGAGAAAGATGGATTTGCAAGTTATTGGGCACCAAATATTTTTGGGCACGATGCATTGACTGCGTTAGCAATCGTTGGGCGCGAGGTGCCACGAATTGAGATCGGCACGAGTGTTGTGCCGACATACCCGCGACATCCAATGGCGATTGCCCAGCAATGCCACACGGTTAACGCAGCATCAAAAGGTCGACTCTGTCTAGGTATTGGGTTAAGCCACAAAGTTGTTATCGAAGGAATGCTTGGTCTGTCTTATGACAAGCCCGTGCGACATTTGCGCGAGTATCTTTCAATTTTGATGCCGCTCGCGCGCTGCGAAAAATCTAATTTCACTGGCGAGACTTATACAACTAGGGGCGCGCTATCTGCAGTTGGTGCTTCACCATTTTCGGTTGTAGTCGCCGCACTAGGCGAGCAGATGTTACGTGTGACCGGCACTCTTGCTGACGGAACTTTGACATGGTGTACGGGGCCAAAGACGCTGAGTTCACTGACGGTGCCAACGATTAATGAAGCGGCGAAGAAAGCCGAGCGAAAAGCGCCGCGAGTGATTGCAGCGTTACCTGTTTGCGTGACCAAAGACGTAGCCAAGGCGACAGAAGTTGCGGCAAAAGTGTTTCAGATTTATGGTCAACTGCCGAGCTACCGCGCAATGCTTGATCATGAAGGTGCTGCTGGGCCAGCCGACATTGTCATTGCGGGTAGTGCAGAGCAAGTAAAACAGCGAGTTGCTGATTTGGCAGGTATCGGTGTTACGGACTTTGCAGCAGTTGAATTCAGTAGCAATGCCGATGAAATTGCGGCGACGCGCGAGGCGATGAAGTCGTTACTTTAATTTTTTAGTTTTAGTCGTTTTCGTTTTAACTTTGGCTTTTGCTTCGGCGCGAACGGCTGCTCGGGCTTTGGCTTGAGCAGCGGTGACTTGCGCATGGTGGGCGTGACACAGAACTTCTAGACCACCGACACCATTTTTGTCCGGACTTAGATGGTGATGGCACCCGGGCCCGTAACCAGCCCCATCTCGTGCAAAAATGTGATTAACTTCGCAGTCGCGCCGCTCAGCCGAGCAGCCAGATCGCTGACAACGGTATTTTGCGCGTCGCTTGGCTGCTGACCGAGCGAATCTCCAGATGTGGTTGCGCTGCCAGTCGCGAGCACATTTGTCCGAGCACCAGGTTCGGCGACGAGTTGACTCAATTAATTTATTGCAAAGTTGACACCGTCCAATTTCGCCGGTCCATGCACCCAGTGGGCACGAGATTCGTTCTTCGACGAGCGTCACTATTTGCGAATTTGCACCGGAGTGCCAAGAGCTTCAGCATTAACAATTTCAAAAAAGTCGTTACCTTTGTTGTCAACAACGATGAAAGCAGGGAAGTCTTTGACTTCGATTTTCCATATGGCTTCCATGCCGAGTTCTGCGTATTCGAGAACTTCGACTTTGGTGATGCAATCTTGCGCGAGACGTGCGGCTGGGCCGCCAATTGATCCAAGATAAAAACCACCATAAGTTTTGCAGGCTTGTGAAACTTGTTTTGAACGATTGCCTTTGGCGAGCATGACCAAACTTCCACCGCTGCGTTGAAATTCTTCGACGTAACTATCCATTCGACCTGCCGTCGTCGGACCAAATGAACCAGACGCGAAACCTGCTGGCGTTTTTGATGGCCCCGCATAATAAACACAATATTGCTTCATGTAATCTGGCAAGCCTTTGCCTGCGTCAAGACGTTCTTTGAGTTTTGCGTGCGCCAAATCTCGAGCAACAACCATTGGGCCAGTCAGCATGATTCGTGTTTTGACAGGATATTTTGCAAGAGTTGCAAGAATTTCGGCCATGGGACGATTGAGATCGATGTTGACGACTTCGGCAGATAATTCTTGGTTTGTTACTTCCGGCAAAAAACGTGAAGGGTCTTGTTCGAGTTGTTCAATGAATACGCCATCTTTTGTGATCTTGCCGAGTGCTTGACGATCGGCGCTGCAAGAAACGGCCATTGCGACGGGGCAACTTGCGCCGTGTCGCGGCAAGCGAATAACTCGCACATCGTGACAAAAGTATTTTCCTCCAAATTGGGCGCCGATGCCAGTTTGCTGGGCGAGTTTAAGAACTTTCGCTTCAAGGTCAATGTCACGAAACGCGTGACCGGCTCGCGAACCTTTTGTCGGCAGCGAATCCAAATATTTTGTACTCGCTAGTTTCGCTGTCTCGACTGCGTACTCTGCCGAAGTTCCGCCGATTACAACAGCAAGGTGATACGGCGGGCATGCCGATGTTCCGAGTGTTTGCATTTTGTCGAACAACCACGGCAATAAAACTTTTTCGTTGAGCAGTGCTTTTGTCTCTTGAAATAAATAACTCTTATTTGCCGACCCGCCACCTTTGGCAATGAACAAAAACTTAAACTCGTCACCGGCTGTAGCCGAGATTTTGATTTCTGCAGGCAGATTCGTGTTTGTGTTGACTTCTTCATACATTGTGATCGGTGCAAGTTGGCTATATCGCAAGTTTGAAGTCTGAAATGTGTTGTAGATGCCTCGGCTAATTGCTTCTTCATCACTGCCGCCGGTGAATATCATCTGACCCTTGGCGGCTTTAACGATTGCTGTGCCGGTGTCTTGGCACATCGGCAAGACACCTCCAGCAGCGATACTGGCGTTTTTTAAAAGATCAAGTGCAACAAAACGATCGTTGTCGCTTGCCTGCGGATCTTTGAGAATATCGGCGAGTTGTTGCAGGTGGTCAGTACGCAATAGATGCGAGATGTCACGCATCGCATGTTCGGTGAGCAAAGTAATCGCCGATGAATCAACTCGAACAAAAGTTCCGAGATCTGTTTTTGAAGTTGTGACCCCGTCGCTTGATATTTTTCGATAAATAGTTTTATCCGGGCCAAGAGGCAACAACGGCGAATCAACAAACGGCTCAGGCTGCGTTTGTGCCATAACTACAGGCTATTCACTTGGCTGTGTTACGTGAGGGCGGGTGACCCTTTGAATGCGCCAGGGTCGCTAGCAATAGGAATAATCGGCTTGCTCCACGAGACGGCAGTTGCGATGTGATGAGCGACACTTCTCCAGGCGTTAGCGTTCCAGCCTTCTGCGCTAACTGGAACATTTCCGTCTATTTGGATATAGACGAATGCAGGAAGTTCGCTCAGCCCGAGTTGCTTGACAAATGTTCTTGCTGGATCGCAGAACACCAAAAATTCATCGGCGAATGGTCCGAGAAATTCGCGCGCTTCATTTGGTTTTGCTGTGATCACAAAATTTGCGCGAACTGATGCTCCGGCAAATTGCCGCAATATGCGAGCGGCAGTTGGCAAGATCCACGCACTTTCATTAGTGAACGGGTCAAGCACGATCGATGCGAGATGAAAAGTCGTCAGCCATTCTTCAAGTGGCCGAGCATCACCAGAGAGCGGTTGAAGAGTTGTGTCTAGGGAAGGTTTCGTAATCACAAGCAACGACCGTAGCAAGTCGGGGGTAGCGTTTTGGAAATGCACCCAATTGAGCATCTGCGATATGTGGCTCGTGCCCGTGGGGCAGACCCCGTATCGCTTGTGCGTGAGACGATTTCGGCCTTTGGTGGACTGCGTCACGAGCCGGCTGGCATCGTGCTGGCGGCCCGGCGGATCGTCGAACGCCATCCGACAGCAGGGCCTCTTTGGTGGCTGTGCAGTCATGTGCTCGGTGCCACCGACCCGTTTTTGGCACTTGAGCGTTGCAATGATGAAATTAAATCTGACACGACGCTAAAAACTTTGCAGGGCGCAGTGCCGCAAGATGCCGTTGTATGCGTTGTGGGTTGGCCGACGGCGACACTGAATGCGCTCGCGTCGAGATCTGATTTGAAAATATTTATTGTTGAGAGCAACGGCGATGGTGATGCAGCGGTTGATCGATTGCGATCAATGGATGTTGATGTGACGCTGATTCAACATGAAAATCTTTCGCGAACTATTTCGCAAAGTGATGTTGTGATTATTGAGGCGCTTGCGACCGGTGCGCATGATGTTTTGTGTGCAGGCGGAAGTCATGCCACAGCAGCACTTGCACATTGTGAACAAAAACAAGTGTGGCTGGTAACGGCACGTGGTACAAGGTTGCCTGAAGCACTGTGGTCTGGAATGGTTGCAAACATTTTTTCAACCAGTGACGAATCTGAGATCAGTCAAAGCGCGGTGGACGTGGTGCCGGTTTATTTGTTCACGCAAATTATCTCGCCAAATGGCAGATCTCAAGACGCATCACTACCGCTGACTGCCGAATGCCCACCAACTACCGAACTGTTGCGCCGTAGCGCGATGTAGGATTTTAGACATGTCCGCACGCTCAAGAGAACTACCACGCCGAAGTTGTCTATCGATCCCAGGTTCATCCGAAAAGATGATGGGCAAGGGGCCTGGCATTCCGGCCGACATGGTGTTCTTGGATCTTGAAGACGCAGTTGCGCCGAAAGAAAAAGAAGCATCACGAGCGCGAGTTGCGACTGCGATTCGCTCTCAAGATTGGGGCGACAAGGTTCTTTGTGTTCGCGTCAACGACTGGAGCACAAAGTGGACAGCATTCGACATTATTGAAGTTGTAGCCGGTGCAGGCGAGCGACTTGACGAAATTATGTTGCCGAAAGTCGAAACTGCAGCGCAGATCGTGGCAACAGATTTACTATTGCGTCAAGTTGAAATCGCAAATGGTTTACCAGTCGGTCATATCGGCATTGAAGCCCAAATCGAAACTGCTCGCGGATTAATCAACGTAGAAGAAATTTGTGCTGCAAGTTCGCGACTCGAAACAATTATTTTTGGTCCGGCTGATTTTGCGGCAAGCATGGAGATGCCGGTTCTGACAGGTGGCGTACAAATCGCAGAATATCCTGGTGACCATTTTCATTATGTATTTTCGAAGATCTTGATGGCTGGTCGTGCCAATGGCCTGCAAGTAATCGATGGGCCCTATTTATATATTCGCGACTCGGATGGCTTCAGAAACTACTGTCAGCGCACCCGCACACTTGGATACGACGGCAAGTGGGCATTGCATCCAGATCAAGTTGCGATTCTTAATGAAGTGTTTTCACCAACACAAGAACAGTTTGATCGTGCCTGGGCAATTTTGGATGCGTATTCAACTGCAACCGAAGGTGAAGGCAAAGGCGCAGTGATGTTCGGCGACGAAATGATCGATGAAGCCAGTCGCAAGATGGCCTTGAAATTTATTTCGCGCGGCGGCCGTGCTGGTTTGAAGCGCAGCAACTAACTGAACTAGCAAAATCAAACTGGCTTAAATCGATGACCAAGCGTTTTGACGCGTTGCTGTTTGATGCAGGCGGAATTTTTCTTGTCCCCGATCCACTTACTACTGGCATGGTGCTTGAACCATTTGGTGGTTCAACGAGTCTTTCGGTGCTTGTGCGTTGTCATTATGCGGGCATGGCTGCAATTGACGCCGCAACGGCGCTGCAAGCAGCAGATTCGATCGAGCGCATTTCATGGAGTTCGTATCGCGAGGCGTATGCCCGTGAGGCTGGTGTACCTGAAAACCGGGTGGATGACGCAGCGCGAGCCCTGCTCAAAGTTTTCTCGGCATTTTTGTGGCGGTTTCCATTGCACGAATCAGTTGCGGGGTTATGGAGAATCTATTCACTGGGTATTCGTGTTGGCATAGTTTCAAATGCCAGCGGGCAGATCGAGCAAACACTTGCTAACGAAAACGTGTGCCAAGTGGGCGAGGGTTCGGGAGTGCCGGTGTTGATCGTTACCGATTCGCATGTCGTGGGTGTGGCTAAACCGGAAGCAGAAATTTTTGACGAGGCGGTTCGAGTGATGAATGTGCCACGCGACCGAATTGCTTACATCGGTGACTCGTATGTCAATGACGTTGGTGGGGCACGCAATGCTGGTTTGTCACCGATTTTGCTCGACCCGTACGGGTTTCACGAAGGGGCAGACTGCGAACGGATCAAAAGTCTTCACGACTTAATTGAATTCGTAAATTAACTGGCTTTTGCGTTCTCGACCATTCGTCGCGCGATAACTTTCAGGCACAAAGTTTCGTCGGCACCTTCAAAAATACTCAACACTCGCGCATCAACGAAAAGTCGGCTCACAGAATATTCTTCGGCGTATCCGTATCCGCCATGAATTTGCATTGCTTCGCGAGTTACCCATTCGGCTGCTTTGCAAACGTAAGCCTTGACCATGCTGGCTTCCATCGCACCTTCGCCTTTGCCCATCAGTTTGGCAACTGCATAACTGAATTGTCGTGCACCTTGAATCACAACAGCCATTCGTCCAAGTTTCACTTGGATCAATTGGTATTCGCCAATATTTTTGCCAAAGGTTTTTCGATTTTGTGAATAGTCACGTGCTGCTTCGTAGGCGGCTTGCATTACGCCAACTGCGCGTGCAGCAGTTTGAAGTCGACCATTTTCGAAACCTTCCATTTGATAGTAGAAACCTTTGCCAAGTCCTGCAGTTTCGCCAATCAAATGATCAGCAGGAACCCACCAGTTTTCGAGAGCGATCTCATACGAATGCATGCCGCGGTAACCGATCGTGTCGATTGGGCGACCTTCCATTCGTCCACCCGACGGCTGGTTGAAAACAAAACCGTGTGCATTACCCAGAGGCTTAGGCACAATCAAAACACTCAATCCTTTATGAGTTTTTGTGCGATCTGGGTCGGTGCGCGCGAGCAACATTAAAACATTCGCGCGAGCGGCAAATGTGCACCAAGTTTTTACTCCGTTAATTAGATAGCCGTCTGCGCCATCTTGCGTCGCCGACACCGCCGTAGTTTTTATCGAAGCCACATCGCTGCCATAATCTGGTTCAGTAACTGCGACTGCGACCATGACTTCTGCGGTTGCGAGTTTTGGAAGCCATTCGTGTTTTTGCGCTTCAGTGCCACCTTTGACAAGTGCACGAGTGAGAATTTCTGGACGAGTTATCAGTGAGCCACCAATGCCGAGTGAAGCGCGAGAAAGTTCTTCAGTGGCGACGCAACTCGCCATGTATTCGCCGTCCCCGCCTTCGCTGAACCCACCGTATTCACTTGGAATCGATAAACCGAATGCCCCAATTTCTGAGAGACCCGAAATAATGTCTTCAGGCACATCAAGATTCTCGCGGTGCACATGTTCTGCATGTGGTGCTACCACTTTGTTGGCGAAACTTCTGAAAGTATCTTGCACCATTTCGTAGTCATCATCTAAATGTCGTGGGCCTGATTGATTAGCAAGTGAGGCAAGCAAATTTGGATCGAGATATTTTTCGACAAAATCGCTTGACTCTGCAAGCGTGGATGAATCAACACCCCAAAGTTTTTCGCGACCGATCAATCGCGAAGTTAAATCGTGCACCATGTCGGCGACGAATGCGCAAGTGAGTGTTGCTTCAAGTTCGCCTTTGGCGCCGTAGTCAAGCATTGATCTCGCGGTTTCAACCGCGGCACCAGCGTGCGCAAGATCGTATGCAAGAACTTGTTGCGAATCTGGGCCTCCAATTATCGAGAGAGTGCGAACACCTTTGCCGACGATCGCATCGGAAAGTTCGATTGCTCGCGCAGCGTTTACTAAATCGGCGGTGCTTGAAGAATTAGTCACAGCCCAAACGATACTTAGATGCACCGAATTCGGCACAACTAAGCCGTAATATGGGCAGATGAGCGTCGCCCCCCAGCGACGCAGACCAGGTGGTCTGCGTTCATCACTTAGATGGGCGAGATGGGCAGTATTTGCGCTCATATTTTGGTTATTCATCTTGCCGATTGTGCCTGGATTCGGCGATGCACTCAGCAAACTTGGAGAAGTAGAACCTTTGTGGTTGATTTTTGGTATCGGACTCGAGTTTGCCGCGCTGTTCTGTTATTCGATGTTGACTCATGCCGCACTTGGAGAAGATGCAGACAAAGTAAGTGTCGCTACTTTGTTTCGAATTCAACTTTCTACCCGCTCGCTTGGCAGTCTCGTACCCGGCGGTTCGGCGGCGAGTAGTGCCCTTGGTTTTCGGATGATCACTCTCGCAGGAGCAAATGGACGTGATGCAGGTTTCGCTCTCGCTACTGCGGGCATCGGCTCGGCGGTTGTTCTTAATTTGATTTTGTGGGTTGGTTTGATCGTGTCGATCCCCGGTCGTGGCGTGAATGCGTTTTATGGCACTGCAGCGATTTTCGGGATCATAATTATGTTGATTGCCGCCGGTGTCGTGCTCGGTTTGATTGATCGTCAAGGACGTGCCGAACAATTATTGCGCTGGATAGCTGGACGATTGCGTTTTGATCAAGACAAGGCTGGTGAAGTTGCTGTTCACCTAGGTGATCGTTTGCGCGGTCTTGCTGCTGAGCCTGGTTTGCTCGGTCGTGTTTTGTCATGGGCATTACTTAACTGGGTTCTCGACATCGTTGCGTTGTTTGTATTCGTGCGCGCTTTTGGTGGGTCAGTCGACATTGTCGGACTTATCGTTTCATTTTGTTTGGCAAATATTTTTGCATCGATACCGATTACTCCTGGTGGTCTGGGCATTGTCGAAGGTATTTATATTCCGTCACTAGTTGGTTTTGGTCTGACCACGACAACTGCAACCGTAAGTGTTTTGAGTTATCGACTAGTGCAGTTTTGGCTGCCAATTCTGGTCGGTGGCGCCTGTTATCTGAGTTTGCGTTTTGGAAGATTTGCGTTACAACAAGCCAGCGAGCTGAAGTCGTTGCAGCGATATGCAGTTGCAGGCAACAAGACGCGTACAAGTCGTTATGAATGGGCCGAGCGAAATGCCACGACTGACCGCACAAAAGAAATTCCGTTGCCTAAATATGATCCGCGTTATGGCCTTGCAGATACTGATGAGATACCCGTTGTGCGAGAGACACGTGAAGAACGTCGCCGTGGCAATTAGCGTGTAACTCGTGACGATTCACGAACGACCATTTGGCAGATATTTAGAAGATTTCGTCGTCGGCGATGTTTATCGACATTGGCCGGGCAAAACAATCACTGAGGCTGATGATCATTTGTTCTGCATGATCACGATGAATCATCATCCGTTACATACGAACGATTGGTTCGCCCAACAAAGTGTGCAAGGTCGCAACGTCGTTGTCGGCAATTTGGTTTATTCGCTCGTTCTTGGCATGAGCGTGCCCGATGTGAGTGGTGCGGCAATTGCCAATCTCGAAGTCGAAACGCTGCAACACAAGCATCCGACTTTTCATGGCGACACGATTCACGCTGAGACGCGCGTATTAGATGTCAAGCCTTCGGCGTCAAAACCTGATCGTGGTGTCGTAACTGTCGAGACAAAGGGTTTCAATCAAGCAGGCAAAGAGGTTTGCTACTTTCGGCGTCGCGTTTTGGTTTGGAAACGTGACAGCGCGCCAACTCGTGCTCGGCCGTACAACGAAGACGACGCCTGGGATTAATTAACTAGTTCTAGTTTTTTGTAATTGCTGCGACGATTGAGTCGTATGCCGAGTCGGCGAGTGCACGCATTTCGTCGTCGGTGCGATCTTGAATTGGGTGTGGTACGAACACGCGTTGCACCGTGCTAAAGCCGAGCGCGTTGGCTTGTGATTGCGCGGCTTGAACAAAAACATCTGAGGCGATGAACATCGCTGGCACACCGCGAGTTTCAAGATCGACTATGTCGTGCACACTGCACGACGTACAACTGCCTCAATCGGCGAGGGCTTCGATTACTAACGTACATTTAGTGGCGATTTCGTGGCGCAGGTCGACTGGTGCTGGTTTGGTAAATGTTGGCTTGCGAAAACGCAACACCTTTGCGCCAGCTGTCGTGAGTCGAGATTCGAGTTGATTTAAAAACACATCGCCGCGGGCTTTAGAAATGTCCAGCAAGCCGATCGTTTGACCAGTAATAGTTTTCGGTCGCGCCAGCAATTCACGCGACACCATCTTCTTTTCGCTCGTCGGGTCAAGAATCACTCGGTTACTCATCGCGTCACCAACTTAGTCACTGGGTCGCTACCAGCACTGCCGTTGACCCAGCCGCCAATGATTGAACTGAAAAGTCCGGCTAGGCCACCTGCGTGCACGAGTAATAATCCGCCAGGTCGAAACTTCGGCAGAGTTGCATCTTTGAATGCTTCTTGCACACCTTCGGCCATGCCACCTGCACCGCGCACAATCTCGCTGCCGGGCATCTGCAAACGAGTATGGATTTCTTGTAGCACTCGCTCGCGACTCCAGTTGGCTTGCGCAAAAACCCGAGCATGTTCAGGGCCGAGAACCAGCACGGCGTCAAATGCAAACGGCAATTTCGGGTGATGCACCGTGCGCAAACACGCAGCCAAACTTTGCGCGAGTTGTTCTGGCTCGCGCGCAAGTTGATCTACAACACATCTTGGACCTTCGCCAGTGAAAACAGTGACAGTATTTTGCGACTTATCAAACCCGCGAGAAACAGACAACGAATCAAACGGTGAGCCTGTTTCGTCTTCGGCGAAACAAAAACTTAATTTGCCGGGGTGACCATGTGCGGCGCGGTCAACTTCGCCGGGGCGTCCGCCACCGACATTGCGGATAATTAATTGCACCGCACGGCCGATCGTTAGATTCGCGCGATTTCCCTGCCCCAGAACATTGACGCCAGAGTTCATGCCGATTGCACGAGTTCCGGGTCCGTTACAAATAATCACAGGCGCAACCGGCATTGTTGTGGCGAGAACTCCGTGCATGTTGTATTCGTCGGTGCAGACTGCTTCGACTGCGGCGATCACCCAAGGCAAATATTCTGGCAAACAGCCGGCCATCACTGCATTGATTGCAATTTTTTCAACGGTTAGTTCAACAAGATCTGGTGGAGCAATCGCCACAACTTCTTGTGGCGCACGTGAAGTGCCAGACAGCATGCGCATCACGCGTTCAGGTGTTGGTGGCACAACTGGTAAACCATCTGTGAGACCGCGACTGAACATTGCCTCGAATTCATCTTCGGCGGCGGCGATATCAATTCGTCGGGCGTGCAATATTTCGCCGCCGAATCGCACACGAAGTTTGTCGACCACGTCAGGATCAACGCTCATCGAACCGCAACCTGGGCGAAACTCCGGAAGTTCGCTACCCAGATCAGCGATGCCTGTTAGTTCGCGCCACTCACTGCGAAGCCAGCCGAAAGTGCGTTTTGTTTCGACGCCGTTCGCACGAAAAATAAGTGTCGGCACGGTGTCAATATCGGCGTGCCAACTTGCGGCAAGATCGAGATCACTTACCGAAACGAGACCTTCAGGAAATGTCGGATCATCTTGTGTGTAAACCGTGAGGCTCGGTAGTTCGCGCGCGAGTCTGGCGATCACTGGCACGACCATCACACATGTGGCGCAATCGCGCTTAACAATTATCGTCCAGCCGTCGCGTAAGGGATTTTTCGTAACTGTCATGGAATGCTTCGCTCTAACTCGCTACGAAATCACAAATTAATTTGTTTACCTTTTGTGGCTGCTCAAGTTGCAAGAAGTGACCAGCGCCGTCGACAATCGCAAAGTTCACATTTGCAGGAGCCATTGATTTTGCAGACTGCACGACCTCAACACCGATGCACCCGTCGTTGGCGCCGTGCAGATAAAGCAATGGTTGAGTCGGCACACCGGCGCCCATTTGAGTTTGTAATTCGCTGAGTTGCGGGTCGCGATAGCCGTCGCCCAAGGTCGCACGGTAGTAGCCGAGCGCAGCCTGCAGATTTTTCGGGTCTGTCAGTGATTTTTTGACGTGCTCAAGATCGATAGTCGCGTCGTAACTTGGAGACCAATCGCGCCACAACATATCAATGAAGGCATGTTGGTTTGCGCCGACAACTAAATCGGCAAGACCATGTTGAAAGAAAAACATATACCAGCTGTTTTTTATTTGTTCAAGATTCTGCACGAACGCCATGCCAAGTGCCGCAGTCGGTGGCACCGCCATACCGACAACTTTGCGCCAGCGTGCTGGCGCGTCAATCGCAGCGCCATAAACAGATGGTGCGCCCCAGTCGTGACCAATTACTACTGCGTCGCCGTCGCCTCCGAGTTTTTCGTGTAACGCGTTTGCGTCTCGCGCCAGCATCGCAGTTTGATAACAGCCATCTGCGGGTACGGCGCTTGGTGCGTAACCACGCATAAATGGTGCCACGACTCGATATCCAACTGATGCGAGTTGAGGCATCAAGTGACGCCACGTGTGCGCCGTATCAGGAAAGCCGTGCAACAACAGCGCTAATTTTCCGGATCCACATTCAAGAAACGAGAACTCGGTGCCGTTAGCCGAGACGCAATCCATCTTTATTTTCGTCTCGCCCATGGTTAAAAGATAGTTGCCTGCGACGAAGGTCACCTCATCAGGTCTTTACAAATGATGTGCATCAGCCATACGGTTTCAGAGTGGGGGAAAACGAATTAACTGTGTCGTTTCATGGCGTACGCGGTTCAACTGCATGTCATGACCGATCGACTCAGCGCTATGGCGGAAATACTTCGTGCGTTTCAGTGGACACAGGTTCTGCATCGCCAATAATTTTCGATCTCGGCACTGGTTTGCGATATCTCAAGTCTGAGAAACTTAATTCTGGACCAAAGCCATTTATCGGGTCGTGTTTGCTGACCCATTTGCATTGGGATCACCTGCAGGGTCTGCCATTTTTTGAGTCGTTGCGGCATCCCGACACTGTGCTCGATATTTATGCCCCAAGACAACCCGATGGCGTCTCAGTGCGTGATGTATTTTTGACAAAAATTTGTCCGCCGACTTTCCCGATTTGTTTGGATGAGTTTGACGCGACGATTAATTTTCATGAGATTGGCGACGATGATTTCTCGATCGGTGAGACAAAAGTGATGAGTCGCTTCGTGCCTCACACCGGCCCGACACTTGGATTTCGAATAACTGCCAACAACACTGCAGTGACGTATCTTTCGGATCATCAGCAGCCAGACGGAGAATTTTCGTTGACTACTGGCGCACGACAACTTTGTCAAAATACAGATTTATTGATTCATGATTCGCAATTCACTCCGGCAGAGTTCGTGACCAAATCAAATTGGGGACATTCAACGATCGAATTTGCAATGTGGGTCGCCGAAACAACTTCGGCTAGGCGCCTGGCGTTATTTCACCACGATCCATCGCGCACCGATGATGCTCTAGATGTGATCGCCAGCCGTCTTGCCGGTATTGCGCAAAATCGGGGTTTTCAGGTGTTTGCGGCGGCCGATGAAATGTCGGTTGAGGTTTCTGCCGTAGTCTCGTAATTAATGAACGCATCATTTGATAGCAAAGAGTTTCGTCAAGTGTTGGGCAACTTTCCAACAGGTGTAGCAATAGTTTCTGGCATTGATCAATCGGGAGAACCTCAAGGTGTGACGATCGGTTCATTCGTGTCGATATCGCTTGATCCGCCGTTGGTTGGTTTTTTTCAAGGTCTGAAATCAAAAACTTGGCCGGCAATCGCTGCGTCGGGTTCTTTTTGTGCGAACGTTCTGGCAGAAAATCAAGGTGAGTTGTGTTGGCGATTCGCAAAAGAAACTGATGGACGTTTCGACGGTGTGAAATGGACGCCGGCGACCAGTGGCTCTCCAAAAATTGCGGGAGCACTTGCATATATCGACTGCACAATTGAATCGAGTTCGCAAGTTGGTGATCATTTATTTATCGTCGGTCGGGTGCAAAATCTTGAGGCTGTCGCTGGCGCCGAAAATGCGATGGTGTTTTTTAGAGGTGCAGTTGCAGGGACTTCGTCATTGCAGTGAGTTTTGTTTTTGCCGTCGTAGTTGCGGCTGTTTTTGTTTATGCCGGTGTTGCGAAATTCGCCACGTTCAATAATTGGACATTTCAAGCCCGCGCACTCGGGGCACCTGACCCGTTTGTCGTGCTGGTGCCGCTCGCCGAAATTGCTTTGGCGGTTTTTCTGGTTGGTGATTGGTGGTTCGTGCAAACTGTGATTGCCGGGATGTTGTTGTTGAGTTCGTTCACAATTTTATTGCTCGTACGGTTGCGCGACCCAGAACGACAGCCGTGTTCATGTTTTGGTGCAACATCACAGCGCCCAATGAGCTGGCTGGATGTTTTTCGCAATGTGCTTCTGATCACGTTGCTGGCAGTTGCTGTCTTGACTAAGTAACCTAATCCAATGCGAGTTTGGATAGATCAAGATCTCTGCACTGGCGATGGTCTGTGTGAGGACCACTGCTCAGACGCGTTCAAATTGCTCGAAGACGGCATCGCGTATGTAGCCGAGTTGGGTGTGCCGATGAATGATCCAGGTGGAGCAGGAAGCCTTGCTCGCGTTGCTCCCCGCGATCGCCAAAGTGTTTTGCGCGCCGCCGAAGTTTGCCCTGGAGAATGCATTTTCATCGACATCAGCGACGAGGTACAAGTTTTGAAAAGCGTGAACACCGCATAGCGGTACGCTGAACTAAGTGAACTGGCGCATTGCGGCAAATGGAGTTGCACTCGTCGTCGTAATTTCGGCTGCGAGCCTTGTTAGTGCTGCGGGCTCTGATCTGCAAAATACCCAAGTTACGCAAAAAAGATTTGCAGACGAAGACGCCAGATCTGTTTTGGCGAATATCAAAGTCGAGAACGAA
>BJGF01000016.1 GCA_014190295.1 Actinomycetes bacterium
GTTTCTAATTCGCTGAGTGCACCCGTTTCTATGATCACTTCTTGAATCTTGCTGATATCTTCATTGCTAATTTGTGGTGCGCCAACATCGTCAAGAACTTGGCGTTGTGAACTCGAAGCCCGTTCGTAAGCCAATGCTAAAAGAGGTGTTGGTTTACCTTCACGGATGTCATCGCCAATTGGCTTGCCTGTGTTGTTTGTAACTTCATCACCAAACACACCCAAAACATCGTCACGCATTTGAAATGCATCACCGAGTGGCAAGCCGAAGGCAGAAAGTTGTTCAAGTAATACATCTGCTCTGTCGGGTGCCGCCATTGTTGCGCCTAGATGTAATGGTCGTTCAATTGTGTATTTGCCGCTCTTATAGCGAGACACACGCTCGGCTTTTGTTAAGTTGCGTTCGCGTTGTGCTGAGCCAAGTAGGTCAAGATATTGACCAATATTTAATTCGACTCGCATCTCGTTCCAAATTTTTGCAGTCAGTGCGTTGACGCCGGTCATCAGTTGATCGGCATAAACGAAAGCTAAATCGCCGATCAAAATTGCTGCACCCTCACCAAACCTTCTGCCTTCACCTGCCCATTTATTGTCTACGTGCTTGGCGAGATAGCGGGTGTGCGCGGTGGGTTCGCCGCGGCGGGTAGTTGATCCATCAATAATGTCGTCATGAAGAAGTGCCGACGCATGCAACAGTTCGAGTGCCGCCTGTGCATCAAGCAACTCAGTTGAAGTTTCATCTCCGCCAGCGCCAATAAAACCTAGGTGGCAAAATGCTGGACGTAATCTTTTGCCGCCGGCGCTCACCAAGCGTGTCAATTCTCCGATCGGTGTGCCGAGATCAGGATCTAACGCTGACCAACGATCTTGTTCATGTTGTAAAAACTCACTGAGTCGCGACTCGACGCGTTGTGCGACGGACTTCAGCCAAATTGGTGGGATAACTGACACGACCAAAGGTTACGCCGACCTACTCTTTGGCGAGTCCTTTGACGACTTCTTCGATCTGAAGTTTTGCATTGCCAATTCGCTCACGGCACAATTCGATTAATTGCGACGCTCGCTGGACATGCGTCGCTAATTTGTCGACGTCAACATCGCTCTCCTCGAGTTCAGACAAAATCGACTCAAGTTCTTCTAAAGCCTGTGCGTAGCCAATAGTCTCGTCATTCTTTGCCTTTGCCATTTTATTTACCTTTCGTTGAAATCTCTTGAACTGTGCTTGCTGTCGAACCGTTCGCAAAAGTTGTTACTAGTTTGTCACCTGTTTTGAGTTTGGTTACATCCCGCACTACGTTGCCGGCCGTGTTGCGTGTGATGCTCCAGCCTCGAGCCATTGTGTTTACAGGGTCAAGCAGGCGGACCCGATCAGCAAAGGCATCAAGCGAACTTTTCTCGAGCCGAAAAACTTCTTCAGGTCGATGTTTGATTCGCTGGGCAGTCATTGCTAATCGCTTGCTTGCACCAGCCAGAGCATCTAGAACTTTGCTGCCAATTTTGTTTGCGCGATCAGCGAGACGACTTGCTGACGCATCAAGTTCGCGAAGTGCAAGTGTGGCGATGCCATCCCACGCTTGTTCGGTTGATTCAATGAACTCGCGAACTATTTCAATCACCGCTGTGGCACAAGCCGTTGGTGTTTTGTGCGATTGATGTGCAACTTCATCGGCAACACTGAAATCAGTTTCATGACCGATGCCGGTGAAAACTGGCAGACGACATTTACCGATGGTCGTTGCGATCTGCGGTGAATCAAAAGCCATTAAATCGTTCTTCGAACCACCGCCCCGCACGAGCAACAGCAGATCTAAATCTTTTCGTGCATCCATGAACTGCAACGCTTTTACTACTGAATCAATTGCGTCATCACCTTGCACGCGTGCATCGTGCACAAAAATTGTGAAGCCAATTTTCGAATCTTTGAACGTTTTAAGAACATCGGCGTGCGCTGCACTGCCAATGCTTGTGATGATGCCAACACGCAACGGCACCATTGCCAGATCAACGGCGCGGTTGGCGTCGTAGAGTTTTTTAAGTTTTAGTTGCTTGACAACTTCTTCGCGCTGAGCAATCAAATCGCCGAGTGTGAAGCGCGGATCAATTTTTGAAACTTTAAAACTGAACCGACCATTACCGGCATACAAATCTGGCTCACCGAACACGCGCACTTTTAGACCGTCAGCAAGTTGCAGACCACTCTCAGCGAGTTTCGCAGCCATGGACTGATAGACGCCTTGCCAAATCGATGCACCCAGAACGGCTTTCTTCTCGCCGTCTTGATCTACGAGAGTGAAATAAACATGGTTTGGAGTTTTCATTTCTTGAATCTCACCGTGCAGCCAGACTCCACGACCAAAACGCTGCTTGATTGACTGATTAACAGTCTTTACGAACTCGCTGACCGAGAACGTCTCGTTATCCTCGTCGCCAAAGGTGGCTTCGGGGCTTGAATTGCGTGCCATTTTTAAAACTCCACTAATTGACAATACGCTTGGGGCTCAGATGAAGCATCGCCTCAACAATAGACGCAAGTTCATGACCACAGTCTTGGCGATGGTTGCACTGGCTTCGGCATGTTCTGAGCGGACAATTATTGGTTCGTCAGCCGACACGATCGATGATCAAGACATCACTACCGTCACAGAATCACAAGTTTCAACGACATCAACAACCACTTCGACCGTATTTGTGGCAAATGAAATTGTTTGGACGTCATGCAAGGGAGTGCCGGGTGATAGCGAATGTGGCGAACTCTCTGTGCCGTTCAACTACGACGACCCGAGCATTGGCTCATTCACTTTGTTTCTCGCGCGTAAACCTGCCGCAGATCAAGCCAACAAAATTGGTTCGATGCTCGTTAACCCTGGTGGCCCTGGTTTCGGTGGTTCAAGTGTCGCGCAAAATGCCGAGTGGTACTTCAGTTCTGAATTGCTTGACCGATTCGACATCATCGGTTGGGATCCACGAGGTACCGGCAAATCCACACCCGCTATAGATTGCATCGATCAATACGACGAGTACTTCGGAATCGATTCAACACCAGAATCGCCAGAAGAAAAACAAGCCATTGTCGACGCTAGCCAGAAATTTAACGATCAATGTGTCAAGAACAGCGGTGAAATCTTGCCGTACATTTCAACAAAGTCAACGGCACAAGATATGGACACAATTCGTCGCTCGCTTGGCGAAGAAAAAATTACATACTTCGGTTTTTCATATGGATCAGAACTTGGCGCAACGTGGGTGACGATGTTTCCAGAAACTGTGCGTGCTGCCGTTTTAGATGGTGCATCTGACCCGAATGCGACTTCGCTTGATCAAGGCTTGGCTCAAGCCAAAGGTTTCGAAATGCAACTCGATGCATTTCTTGCTGCTTGTTCAAAACGAGAATCATGTGCGTTTTACAGCAGAGGCAAATCTGCAGAAGCACTCGATAAATTACTCATTGATATTGACATCAAGCCACTTGTCGTTTCTACCGACCGCACCCCCGTGACACAAGGTGTGATGTTTACCGCGCTCGCGCAAGCGATGTATTCAGATGTAGCTTGGCCAGAACTTGAACGCGCTCTTGCTGATGCCGTTAAAGGCAAAGGTGCCGGCTTACTGAAACTTTACGACGACTACTTACGGCGACAACCCGATGGAACTTACGGCAATGAACTTGAAGCGTTCTTGGCGATTTCATGTCTAGATGATCCAGGCCCGCTCAGTGTCGACGCAGTTGACGCACAAGTTCCAATATTTGAAAAGGCCGCCAAAAGATTCGGCTCAAGCTTTGCTTACGGATATTCATGTGCGCTGTGGCCAGTCGAACAAGCAGAAAAAGTTGTAATAACTGGCATCGGTGCCGGGCCAGTAGTCGTTATCGGCACAACAGGAGATCCGGCAACACCAATCGAGTCATCACGCAATGCGGCTAAAGAACTAGAGCAAGGAATCTTTCTGACCGTCAATGCAAATCAACACACTGGATACGGCGTCAATCGCTGCATCGTTGATGAAGTAGACAGATACCTAATTGATTTGATCGTGCCAAAAACTGGAAAAATCTGCAAATAACTTAATCTGCGCTTAACGGCGCGAAACAACCTGGTCTACACCCATGGCCGTCGCGATAAACAAACGATCAGCAACGACTTCAGTTTGCATTCGTGCACCAGTTGAATCTGCCAGCCGGGTCATCATTTCAAAATTTGCGATAACTGCCGCCGCGTCGATCGTCACTGCCAGACCAGCACAAGCAATCAACGCCTCGCGAGATTTGGTCATCGCAGTTTGGTCAAATTCAGTTGCTGCAGTTGCGAACTCAACGAGTTCGTGCGCAAAATCTACGGCAACTCCACCTGTCGCGGCTTGCACAGTCAATAGATCAATTTCGATTCCTTGTTCGTTGCCGCTCCAACTGAGCATGCTGGCGTGAGCAGTCGTTCAATAAAAACATTCGCGCTGTTGCGAGACTCGTGTTGCAATTAACTCCATTTGCACTCGCGAAAGTGTGCCACGAGTCCAGTTCGGATCAACCATTTCTTTGTCGGGGATGTACTGAGCATCAGCCATCGCCCAAATCAAACGATTAGTTTCTGGAACAGCGGTGAACGCTTGCACAACTGCGGCGTCTATATCCGCCGGAGCAATTACTGGCACCCAATTTAAAGTTGCAGAGACTACATTTTGTGGTTTCTTTCGCGATGGCTCACCAATTTTTGCTGGCGCTAATTCAGGAACTTGAAGATCTAATGCGGTACGAAAAGCAACAACAGTTGCGACCGTGCAAACGATGCCACAAAGTTCAACGAACGCCAGCGGGTCAATTTCTTGGATCACTCGCTCGTACCAATCGCTCGTCAAAGTGGCTGCATGCCGTGCAATTCTGTAAACCGTGTCATGCGCTGTGTGCGATGCAACGGGTGATCGTGAAATTTTGCCGTCAACGGACGAAACCCCGACCCAAGGCGGAAGTGGTTCGGCTTCACGCACTGCCATCAACGCAGTGGTTGCAAGTTCGCGCCTTTGCGCACCAGACCACCAAGTGCCCGGCTGTGAAAGTGCCGACCAGGCTTGTTCATGAGCCCGCATTAAATCTGCGCGAATATCGTTCACCGAAACAGTCATTACTTACTCACTTTATATATAGCCGCAACTAAAAGTCATCTAAAAAATTGGCGGAAGGGGTGGGATTTGAACCCACGGTGGGCCTAAACCCACGACGGTGTTCGAGACCGTTCCATTCGTCCGCTCTGGCACCCTTCCGTCTTTAAGGCTACCGCCGAGCACTAATTAGTTTTTGAATCGCGCAAATTTTTAAATAACTCACTCAACAGCGTTGCGCACTCTGAAGCAAGAACACCGTGAACAACTTTTGGATGGTGACTGAGTCGCGGATCTGTCGCAATGTTGTAAAGGCTGCCGAACGCGCCGGCTTTCAAATCAGCGGCACCAAACACGACTGTGGTTATTCGTGAATTAACAAGTGCGCCAGCACACATTGTGCACGGCTCGAGAGTTACCACGAGTGTGCATTCTTCGAGTCTCCATCGTCCCAAAATATTTGCTGCATCGCGCAATGCCAAAATTTCAGCATGCGCAGTTGGGTCATTGCGAAGTTCACGTTCATTGTGACGTGAAGCAATAACTACATCGTTGTGAATCACGATTGCGCCGACAGGGACGTCGTTGTGCGACAGCGCATTACGCGCCTCGGCCAAAGCGAACTTCATCGCATCTTCATTTGTGATCATGGCGGAGGGGGTGGGATTCGAACCCACGGAGACTTGCGCCTCACACGCTTTCCAAGCGTGCCGATTCGGCCGCTCTCGCACCCCTCCAAATCGCCCAAACAGTGTGAACCGCTCGGCTTTGGCAGGCTATCTGAGCACCGTATAAACGATTAACGAAATACAAATAACCGAATGCAGATATCGTTAGGAAACCGTTTCCGTCGAGTGAGGTGGCGGCCGGGTCCTGTGCAACGAGTGCCCGAGAATCAGGTCAGAGCCGGAAGGCAGCAGCCTTCATCGGAGCCATTCGAGTGCCGCAGATCGCCTGGCCGTCACTTCAGTCGGCGGAGCCGATCAAAGTTTGGAAACACTAGTGACATCAACAGATACGCCAAAGGTTTCAGTCTTAATGACTTGTTACAACGCTGGCTTGACAATCGAAGCAAGTGTGCGCAGCATTATTGCGCAAACTTTCACCAACTGGGAGCTAGTGCTTGTTGACAATTGCTCGACAGATAATTCCTTAGCCGTAGTTCAAAAATTTGAAGACGCACGAATTCGGGCCATCGCCCTCGAAACAAATCGTGGACGAACGAATGCACTGAATATCGCTCTCGAAAATGCTCGTGGAGAATTTGTCGCGATTCTGGATGCTGATGATATTTCTGATCCTGAACGACTTCAGATGCAGAGTGATTACTTAGACAACAACCCAAAAGTAGTGGCTGTTGGCAGTTGGTATCGAAATATTGATCGTGACGGAAAGTTGCTTAGCAAAGTAAAGACGCCAACAAGTTCAATCAACGTTGTAAGACAGTTAGCTTCAGATAATCCGATAGTTAACTCATCGGCTATGTTCCGAAGTGAAAGCGCACGATCACTTGGTGGTTACAACCCTAAATATTTATACTCCCAAGATTTCGCACTTTGGCTTGCTCTGTCGCAGATTGGTGAACTAGCAATTTTGCCAAGTTTTCTCACAGATATTCGTCGAGTCTCGTCTTCGTTGTCAATGACGTCAAGTAATAGTTTGATTCTGGCAAAAGACAGTTACGAACTTTATATCCAAGCACAAAATCTGCCGAGCTTAACTCTGCTGGACAAACTCAAAGGCCGTCGCACAATCGGGTTATACGGCCTGCTGTTTGCGTGGAGATCATTGCGAACCGGAAGCGTTATTCGTGCAACTGCTCTACTGATATCAAACCTGTGGGCAATACCACTGGCAATAATCGAGTTACTGCGAAAGGGTTTTAATTCGATCAAGTCGGTCTAGTAAATGTGTTGCGCCAATTTTCTCGAGCATCGGGGCGAACTCTGGTTTGACTTCAGACCACTTCCAACTATCAACTGATCCCACTGGCACGTCTTGCACCAGAGTTGCCAGAGTGCGAAACAGTTCGGCATCTTTTCGTTGAGTGCGAAGTGTCGTTGCAAGTTTTTCGGCGCCGCGCAACGTAGTCAGACCATCAGTTCGCCATTGCTCATGCGTGTCAGGAATTGCATCTAACGAGATGTAGCGAGCAAGTACTGTCGACGCACTTTTTGCGCCCCACCCCGGCAACCCCGGAAACCCGTCGGCGGTGTCACCCACGAGCGCCAAATAATCGGCGATTGATTCTGGACCAATTCCAAACTTCTCACGTATCGCAGTTTCGTCAAGCACGATATTGTTGCGACGATCCACTTGCACCACTCGCCGACCACTGACGCATTGACCTAAATCTTTATCAGGCGTCAATATTCGCACTTGATGAACACGGCGGTCTTCGCACGCCACAGCCACACCAGAAGCAAGTGCATCGTCTGCTTCATACTTCTCCATTGCCCACACAGTTACGCCCATCGCACGTAAAGCATCTTCGACAATTGGAATCTGCTCAAGTAGAACCGGCTCCATGCCTTCACTGGTTTTGTAACCTGCGTAAAGTTCATTACGAAAACTTTCGATCACATGATCTGTTGCTACTGCAATATGTGTTGCTCCTTCGGTGAGCAACTGAAGTGTCGACGACAAGATCCCGATCGTGGCAGCAAACGGTGGCGGTTCTTTGTCGCGAATCGCAGAACCGTAGTGCTGGCGATACATCTCATAAGTGCCGTCAATTAGATGAACTTGCATCTAACTAACTTAGGCGACTAAACGGGAAAAACACTTGGCAGTGCTCGGCTTGCAAATATGCAAACTATTGATCCAAGAGCAAGATACGGACCAAATGCCAGTTTGCGTTGCAACGAACTACGACCAGTAACGACCAAACCAAGCCCGATCACACTGGCGGTTGCACATGCAATAAAAATTGCCCAAATTGCTTCGTTGTAGCCAAGAAAACCTAAGTACCAACCCAATACCGGCACCAAGCGCACGTCTCCTAAACCCACTCCGCCTGGCGAAACTTTGTTCACAACTAAAAATAAAACCAAACCAACAACGGCACAGGTCAATGCCGAGATCAGCGAACTACTTTTGTCTGTGCGAACTGCATGAATAATCAAAAATGTCGAACCAACTGCAGCCATTAAGTAAGTAATGCTTCTAACTAGACGATGAGTCAATAGATCAATAATCGTTTGCATTACTAATCCAGAGCATAAAATTGCATACGCAATCAGCAAATCCCAACTTGAGAAACGTGAAAACAAAAAAACTGCAAGAAATGCACCAGCAACACAACCTGAACCCACGAGTTTATTTTGCGAGACTGAAACTTGCTCGTCAATTTCAGTAACAAACTTGTTCGCCACAAAACTGATCAACCCACCGACAACAGCACCGACGAAAATCGTCAGCAGATAAATCACAATCCGAGTTTTATTCCTGCACTAACTCAATGAGAGTGCCAAAACTGCCCTTCGGGTGCACAAACGCCACAGTTGTGCCACGCGAACCCCGGCGCGGCGCTTTGTCTATTGGCGTTGCCCCAGCGTCAATCATTGACTGCAAGGCTTGGGCACAATTTGCGACGCGATAACCCACGTGATGCAATCCTTCACCGCGCTTTGCCAGCGACTTTGCGACCGGCGAATCAGGTCGGGTTGGCGTGAGTAATTGAATATAACTCTGCGCAACTTTTAGCAACACTTCTTCTACCCCGTCTTGTTCAACGATTTCGCGGTGAGCAATAGTCGCGCCGAACGCACGCTTGTAGTAGTCAATTGCTGCTTCCAAATCGTTTACAGCGATCGCCACATGGTCAATTTCGGTCAACAACATTTCTGGAGAATCACCCATCACAGACTATTTCGCACGCCTGAAAATTGTGAGTTTGTCTTCGCCGATTTTCTCACGCAGGGCACGATCAGTGACGCCCAGGCCTTCTTCAGGCGAAAGACACAGAACCCCGAGTTTGCCCTCGTGCAAATTATGGTGCACTTGATAAGCCGCTGTGCCGGTTTCGTCAAGCGTCAATACCTGTGACATAACTGGGTGAATCATTCCCTTACTGATTAATCGATTTGCTTCCCATGCTTCGCGATAATTGGCAAAGTGCGAGCCCACAAGTCGTTTGAGGCGCATCCAAAAATGGCGATTGTCAAACTCCAACATGAAGCCACTCGTGGCGGCGCATGTGACAACAGTGCCACCGCGTTTAACAACGTACATTGATGCACCGAAAGTTGACCGACCCGGATGCTCGAAAACAATATCTGGATCTTCGCCGACTAGTGCGCGAATATCTTTTCCTAATCGACGCCACTCGCTTTCGTTGTGAGTATTGTCATCGTTCCAGAATTTATAGTTTGCAGTTTTGCGATCAATAATTGCGTTGCACCCAAGTTCGCGAAGAATTTTCGCTTTTTCTGGCGAACTCACAACACCAACAGGAATACCTCCGCCGTTGAGCACATACTGCACGGCATACGCACCAATGCCTCCGGTCGCACCCCAAATTAAAACAACGTCGCCTTGCTTCATTGCTGCGCCATTTTTAGAAA
The DNA here is from genome assembly GCA_014190295.1 of Actinomycetes bacterium. Taxonomy (GTDB): domain Bacteria; phylum Actinomycetota; class Acidimicrobiia; order Acidimicrobiales; family Ilumatobacteraceae; genus BACL27. The sequence continues at coordinate 9,656 of BJGF01000016.1, forward strand.
CCAGCATGCGATAACTCGTGCTGGCGCACAGGGCATTGACAGCAGATTCTTCCCACGACAAATGTTTGGGTTTTGGCATCAGTTGATTGGCTTTAAGAACTGCAAGTTCGGCGAGTCCGCCAAAGTTTGTTTCGTATCCCCAGATGCGTTGATTAGTTGCCATCATCGAATCGTCGTGCGCCGATGGATCTTGGTCGTCTAGGTGATTGCAATGCGCTGTGACTTTGTCACCCGGCTTCCAGTTGCGCACTGCAGTGCCAATGCGAAGCACGACACCTGCGGCATCGCTGCCGAGCACGTGATAATCCAAATCATGCCGTTTAGCCCAATCACTTTCTCGTGCGAGTCGAGCAAGTGATCCGAATGTGCTGACGGGTTCAAAGATGCTGCTCCACACCGTGTTGAAATTGATACTGCTGGCCATGACTGCGACCAAACATTCGTCAGGCGCAAGTTCGGGTGTCGGCACTTGACCAACGTGAATAGATTTTCTTGGGTCTTTATCTTTTGATGCGACGCCAGCAAACATCGCCTCTTCGGATTTCAAAATATGTGCCGCCCGATATGTCGCAGGAATTTTTAGTTTGGCGAAAGTCTCGGCATCGGCATCGGCCATGATCGCTTTGAGGATTTCTTGCATGCATTGAGATTACTAAGTCAGGTAGGCAGTTGAATAAACCAAGTGACAATTCATTTGGAATAAACGGTGTTCTGGGCTCTATTCTTAACTAACACCAAAAGGGAGTAGCCATGCCTGGTTCGTACATAATCGCAGGAGCAAGAACACCAATCGGAAAGATGAGCGGCGCACTGGCTTCGTTTAGCGCTGCAGATCTCGGAGGTTTCGCGATTGCCGAGGCTTTGCGTCGCGCAGGTGTCAACCCGAGCGAAGTCGACCATGTAATCATGGGGCAAGTTTTATCTGCGGGCCAGGGTCAAGTTCCATCACGACAAGCAGCCGTTAAAGCTGGCATTCCAATGAATGTGCCGAGCATCAACATCAACAAAGTTTGTTTATCCGGTCTGAACTCTATTTATCTCGCCGACCAGATGATTTCGAATGGCGACGCCGACATCGTGATCGCAGGCGGCATGGAGAGCATGACTAATGCTCCATATCTTGCAATGGGTGCACGCAGTGGATTTCGGTTTGGTGATGTGCAACTGCTCGACGCAATTCAACGCGACGGTTTGTGGTGCGCATTTGACGCATGCCTGATGGGACTCGGCACCGAGCGCTACGCGGCCGGAGACATTAGTCGTGACGCGCAAGATGAACTTGCAATGAAGAGCAACATACGTGCAGCCGCTGCAATTGCTGCCAAACGACTTGCCGAAGAAATTGTTCCGATATCGATTCCGCAACGCAAGGGTGATCCACTAATTATTGACACCGACGAAGGTGTGCGAGCATCAACCACAATGGATTCACTTGCAACTCTGAAGCCAGCCTTTGATAAAAACGGCACCGTGACTGCAGGCAATGCAAGTCAGATTAGTGACGCGGGTTCGGCAATTGTGATGATGTCAAAGCGTGCGGCCGAAAAACACGGTGTTACGCCACTAGGTGAATTTATAAGTTACGGAATGGTTGCAGGACCAGACAACGCATCGTTGTTGCACCAACCAAGTCGCAGTATTAAAAAAGCCCTTGAACGTATCGGGAAAAAGGTTTCTGATATCGACTTGTTTGAAATCAATGAAGCATTCGCTGCAGTTGGCATTGCCTCGATGCGCGAACTCGGAATCTCCGATGAGATTGTCAACGTAAATGGCGGCGCGATTGCACTCGGACACCCGATTGGAATGAGCGGAAATCGTTTGGCATTAACACTGCTTTACGAATTGCGTCGCCGTGGTGGTGGCCTTGGTGCAGCAGCCTTGTGTGGTGGTGGCGGTCAAGGTGATGCCTTGATCGTGCGCGTCACCAAATAATTAGTTAGCCAGTTACTTCGCGACGACCTTCGAGTGCTCGACCAAGAGTAAGTTCATCGGCGTACTCTAAATCGCCACCAACAGGAAGCCCACTGGCAATTCGCGTCACTTTTACGCCTAGCGGTTTTAAAATTCGTGCTAAATACATCGAAGTCACATCACCTTCGGTGTTGGGGTTCATACACAAAATAACTTCTTTGACATTTTCTGGTTCGATTCGCACAAGTAACTCACGAATTTTAAGTTGTTCAGGACCAATGCCGTCAAGTGGATTAATCGCCCCAAGCAAAACGTGGTAACGCCCACGAAACTCGCCGGTTTTTTCGATAGCGATTACGTCGCGTGACTCTTCGACAACACAAATTGTTGTCGAATCACGTCGATCGTCGCTGCAGAAATGACAAAGCGTAGTTTCGGCGAAATTTGAACAGCGTTCACAGAACCGAACTGTGGCCTTGGCCTTGGTAATCGAAGAAGAAAGAACCTCGACATCTCGATCATCACTCTTGATTAAATGAAAAGCAATTCGCTGCGCCGATTTTGGGCCGATGCCTGGAAGTCGTGACAGTGCGTCGATAAGCGCCTGCATTGGCTGGGTATACGCAGAGGCCATATTTGGCTACTTCTTATCGTCAATTATTTGTGAACCGGGAAACGCCTTGGCCAGATCGTCGATTGCCGTCGAGCGCGCTCCTTTTGGTGCTTTAGTCGTTTCTGCCAAATCAACTTGGTCTTCAATATCTTCATTGGCCAATTCGATTGAATTTGATTTTGAATTTCGATTGCGCTTCGATTCAGCAACGACAAAATTTAACTTGATTTGTTTACCAGCAATTGTCTTGAGCGATGCGAGCAGTGCTTCTGTATGTTCGCTCGACTTCGTAATGTGCACGTCGCTCGGGGCACCAAGTGTTATCAGGCCATCTTTACAATCAATAATGTTCACGGCGCTATACAACGCCCGAACCATCGGTTTTTGTGACGCCACAACATCTGGCCAACGGCGCTTAATTTCGTCATCACTCAAAACTGCGCCTGAAGCAATATTTTGACTAGGTGCGCTAGACGCAGTACCGCCAGTCGTGCTGCCAGTTGTGATCGGCACGACCTTTGCCACGTTCTGAACAGGCTCAGGTTTATTCGGCGCTTGTTGATTCTGGACTACGACAAGTGGCGTTGCTCGACCACCCAATTTTGCACGACCCGTATTTGGATCGACGATTACTGGTCGTGTGATCGGCCCAGTTGGGTCGCGATTAGCGGCCGCTGCGGCTTCTAGACGTTCGATTCGCGACATCAACGCCGCAACATCGGTACTCGCACTTTGACGCGTGAGTTTTACGAGCGAAACTTCAAGCAGCAACCGCGCATCAGGTGCGTGTCGAATTTCGATTAATACTTCGCCAAGAACTTCGATCGCTCGCACAACACTGCCGGCACCAATTCGGCGTGCTTGATCACTGACGATCTCGGCTCGCTCTTTTGGCAGTTGTACAAGTTCTGGTGCCATCAAAGACAAAAACACGTCACGCAAGTGGCGCACGATGTCTTCAGTTAGCGCGCGAGGGTCGGCCCCAAATTGCACCGCGGCACCGACCGCTGCGAGCGCACGACCCGGATCGTGATCAATAAACGATTCAATAAATTCGTCTAGTGAAATCTGCTCGTCAACTTCGCCGCCAGAAGCTACGACAAGCTCGAGGGCCGAAAGTGTGTCGCGAACAGAACCGGCACCGAGTTGTACGACTCGATCAATCGCTTCAGCACTAATTACAAGTTTTGCATCGGCCACAACCCAATTCACATGATCTTTCAACTCTTGCGTTGTCAAAAGATGAAACTGCAAATGTTGCGTACGACTTCGAATTGTCTCGCTTACTTTTTGTGGATCAGTAGTTGCTAGAACAAAAACTACGTGCTCAGGTGGTTCTTCAAGGGTCTTCAACAATGCAGCTTCAGCAGATTTTGAAAGCATGTGCACTTCGTCGAGAATGAATACTCTGTGCCGACCTGGGTTGCCAAGCGCGGCACGTTCGATGAGATCGCGCATATTGTCGACACCGCTGTTGCTTGCCGCATCGAGTTCAAGCACGTCATAACTTGAACCAACATCGATCGAAGCACACGACGCACATTTTCCGCAAGGTTCGCCATCTTTTAATTTTTCGCAGTTCAGCACCTTCGCCAAAATTCTTGCGGTCGAAGTTTTGCCGGTTCCACGCGGACCAGAAAATAAATAAGCCTGGCCTTCGCGATTATTGATTACCGAATTGCGCAATGCGCGCACCACATGGTCTTGACCCTTTAGTTCGTCAAAGCGACGAGGGCGATATCGGCGATACAGGGACTGGGTTGCCATTTCGTAGCGAGCCTATCTATGGGGTGGTTCACACTCGGACAGGGGCCGAATTAACTAATCTATATATATAGACATGGCCAAACAAAAGCTCAATTATCCAAGCCGCAAATGGTTGAGCCACCTTATTTTTGGGGTTCTCTGCGCAGTTGCTGGCTTTGGCGCTACCCAGGCTGAGGCGACGAATTTGCCATCCACAACTTTGGGTGCGACTGGGACGAACACATTGACTTCTTCGAACCCATCGGCAAATCAGGTCGTTTCGGTTCCTCCAACACAATTGCAACTTGTATTTAGAGACCCACTCGCCTCGGTTGACATTGCTGCGCAGATGGGATTATCACTCGCCTGCAACGGAACTCTCGTTGGTTTAGGTCAGGCGCAACTCGGCACAGATTTTAAAACTGTTTCGGCGGCATTGACGCAGATTCCGCCAGCAGGTCTTTGTGTTGTGAGTTGGTCATTGCCTGATCGCAGTATCGGTTCATTTAATTTTACTTCGGCTGTTGCTATTCAATCCACGATTGCCGGGGCGACAACTGATGGCGCGACAACTGATCCAAATACCCCAGTGATCATCGGCGAAGTAGTCAGCCAACAAAAATCTGCGCCACGAGTCGGCGGCATACTTGGATTGCTTCGAATTTTCGAATATTTATTGATGGCATCATTGTTTGGTGGGTTAGCACTCGTTGTCACTGCATGGCCCGAAGGCCCGACTTACGGAATAATGATTCGTTACATGCGCCTCGCATGGATTTCTTGCATGCTCACGATGTATTTGATTCTGACTCTAAGCACGATGCGCGAATCTTCACAAGGTTTCATAGTCTCGCTAAATCCATTCGAGTGGTTCGGTGCGCTCAACTATGCCGGTGGCGCGGTTTTGATCCTCCGTTTTGTTTTAATCGCGGCATGCGGTTGGGTTGCATTAATTCCAGATCGTGTGAATGACCCAGCGACACAGTTTTCGGCTGTGGCTTTATTGTTGGCGATGATTGGAACTCTCGGATTTACTCGGCTTGGCCAAGACGTCGCAGTTTTTAGTTATGTATTCGGGGCTATCCACGCCGTAGCGATGGCTTATTGGGTTGGCGGGTTGATGTTGCTCGCACGAGTAATTCTCGTTGGCCCTGGCGGAGAAGATCTTGTCAGCGCCGTATACGCGTTTGCTAAACACTCAACAGTTGCATTTGGTGTCACGATATTTACCGGCGTATTGCAAATTTATTTGTTAGATAGTTCGTCAATTTTTACAAGTGGTCATGGTCGACTTGGGGTATTAAAAGTAATCATCGTCGCGATAATGATTTTTATCAGTCTTGTTTTCAAAACTTTTGTTCAACAACGACTTGCTAAAACTAATAAGCTCGGAGGAAACATGGCATGGCGACTTCGTCGTGCCGTTTCGGTTGAACTTGCTTTTGCGGTTATTGCATTAGCTCTGACATCTTGGATGGTCTCGACTCACCCACCAAAGGCGGTGGCAGCAATAAGCGCACCCCTGGCAAATTATGCTTTCCGAGAAGATCTTCACAACGAAAGATTTCATGTCGTAATTTCGTTGACTCCTGGCGTTACGGGCGTCAATGCGATGCGAATCGAACTTATAGAACCGCGACGCATAAATAATTTCACCATCAAACTAATTCCACAAGCAATTGGTTACAGCGGAATTCAAATTAATGTGCCAATTTCTCGTCCAGGTGCGGCGATTATTGCTGGCGACGGAACGTTTATTCTTAACGCCCCCGGAATCTGGAATATCGAAATCACTGGCACAACTACAACCGGCGACCTGACGCCACTTGCCACAACACTGGCCGTCACACAAGCCCCAGAGCAAGCACCGACGACACCCACAACTCTGCCAGTCAACACAACCACTGGCGGCTGACATACAAGGCAACCAAGGTGAGTCGTTCTCTCATCGGGCAGTATCGTTTACCTAATGAGCGGCACCTCAATGGGCGACAAACTTGCCGACCTCACGGCTCGTAAGCAAGCGGCATTTAGTGCTGGATCAGAGCGTGCAGTTGATCGCCAGCACGAAAAGGGCAAGTTGCTCGCGCGTGAACGAATCAACTTGTTGCTCGACGAAGGAAGCTTTCATGAACTCGACCTGCTTGCTCGTCACCGTGCGCATGCTGCCGGTCTTGAAGAACATCCTTATACAGACGGAGTAATAACCGGCTGGGGAACAATCGATGGCCGCAAGATATTCGTTTTTAGCCAAGACTTCACGGTTTTTGGCGGTGCGCTCGGCGAAGTATTCGCTGAAAAAATTCACAAATTAATGGATCTCGCACTCAAAGTTGGCGCACCACTCATCGGTCTCAATGACGGTGCCGGTGCGCGAATTCAAGAAGGTGTCGTTTCGCTCGCAAGTTATGGCGGAATTTTTCATCGAAATGTGCAGGCGTCTGGTGTAATCCCACAGATCAGCGTCGTGCTCGGGCCATGCGCTGGTGGTGCGGTTTATTCTCCGGCGATGACTGACTTTATTTTTATGGTTCGCGAAACCAGCCACATGTTTATTACCGGCCCAGACGTTGTGAAAACCGTTACCGGAGAAGATGTAACACTCGAAGAACTCGGTGGCGCAATGAGTCACGCATCAAAGAGTGGTGTTGCAACTTTCGTGTCGGCTGACGAAAAATCTTGTCTTGAAGATGTTCGCTACCTGCTTAGTTTCTTGCCGCAAAACAATATGGCCGATGCACCAGAAATCGTCTCGAGCGACGACCCGATGCGCCAATGCGAATCATTGCGTACGATTCTGCCTGCGTCGGCAAACCAGCCGTATGACATGAAGAAAGTTATTGAAGAAGTCGTTGATGACGGCGAATTTTTTGAATACTTCCCACACTGGGCAAAAAGTATTGTTTGTGGTTTCTCTCGCCTCGGCGGCAAAACAGTTGGAATCGTCGGCAATCAGCCGATGATTCTGGCAGGTGTGCTCGATATTGAATCCAGTGAAAAAGCGGCGCGGTTCGTACGCACTTGTGACGCTTTTAATATCCCATTAATTACTTTCGTTGATGTGCCAGGGTTCTTGCCGGGCGTCGATCAAGAATACGGTGGCATAATTCGTCACGGCGCGAAACTTCTTTATGCCTACTGTGAAGCGACCGTGCCCCGAATTCAAGTGATCACGCGCAAGGCTTACGGTGGTGCATATGTGGTCATGAATTCAAAATCAATCGGTGCAGACCTTGCATACGCATGGCCAACTGCTGAACTTGCCGTGATGGGGCCACAGGGCGCCGTTGAAATTGTTTACCGTCGAGAGTTGCAACAAGCGGCCAACCCTGCTGAGCGTCGTAAAGAACTTGTGGCTGAATACAGCGCAAAATATGCGAACCCTTACGCTGCCGCAGAACGCGGATACATCGACGATGTGATTGATCCAGCAGAAACTCGTAGCAAATTAATCGCCGGCTTAAAAATGCTGCAATCTAAACGCGAAGAATTGCCGAAGCGCAAACACGGCAACATGCCACTTTAGAAATGCAGAATTCAGTTTCACCATCACCCACTGCTGATGAAGCAGTTGCAATTAGTACGGCCCTTGAATTGCTTTGGCCAAAAAATCAAGCAGGCAAGATACCAACAGTGCAAACCTCTTGGAGATTCAGTGGTCGCTCGTGGTCAAATTCGGTAATTGCACGTCGCAACCGACCAAACTAATCAAAACCTGAAATGCCTGCACCGCTGCAAGATCTGCGGGTAATTGATCTCTCGACAGTTTTAGCTGGACCAAATTGTGCGCGATATTTTGCCGATTTTGGTGCCGATGTAATCAAAATTGAAAAACCTGGTGACGGCGACAGTTTGCGTGGCATGGCATGGCGTGATCCACGAGACGGAACAGGTCTATGGTGGAAACTCGTCAATCGCAACAAACGAAATATCGCACTTGATTTGAAACTTGATGCTGATCGCGAAATATTTCTTAGATTAATTGATGACGCCAATGTTCTGGTCGAAAATTTTCGCCCAGGAACGCTCGAGCGATTAAATCTTGGTCCAGAAGTTTTATTACAACGCAATAAAAACCTGGTCATAACTCGTGTATCTGGCTTCGGGCAAACAGGCCCTTACAAAGATCGACCCGGATTCGCGTCAATCGCCGAGTCAATGTCGGGTCTGGCATCTATCAGCGGTGAACCCGACGGCCCGCCGATGCTGCCACCAATTGCACTTACCGACGAAGTAACCGGGATCGTTGCCGCATTTGCAACGATGGTCGCTCTGCACAGCAAAGTTGGTCAAGTTGTTGATGTCAATTTGCTAGAAACAATGTTTCAAATAATGGGACCGCTGATTTCGGTATTCATGTTGACAGGCGAACAGCAACCGAGACTTGGATCGCAGTTGCCCTATACGGTGCCGCGCGGTGTGTATCAGTGCAGTGACGGCAAATGGGTCGGGGTTTCGGCATCTTCAGACACGATTGCGGCTCGAGTAATGGAAGTTTTGGGTTTTGCTGGTGATCAGCGGTTTACAACTTTTGCCGGACGTGTTGCTAACCGTACCGAGTTGCACGAATTAATGGTCGATTTCTGTTCAAAGCGCGACAGCGCAAACGTGTTGAAAATTTTTACCGATGCACAAGCAGCGATTGGACCGGTGTTGTCAATGGCCGATATCGCCATCGATCCACATTTTGTTGCGCGTCAAGCGATCAGCGTTGTCGGGGCGACTCCAATGCAAGGCTTGCTCGCCTCGTTGTCTGCAACGCCAGGCAAACTAAAGTGGGAAGGGCGAACACTTGATGCTGACGGTACCGAAATTCGAAAAAATCTCTGGAAGAATTTAAATACAGAAAGTTAAATATTTGATGAAAAGTTGGTCACGCGGAGCAAAAGTTCTCGCGCTCACATCAGTTGGTGTGATGTTGGTTTCGCTGGATATCAGCATCGTTAACGTCGCCTTCGGATCGTTCGTCGCCGAGTGGCCCGAGAATCGCCGCACTCTCACATGGATTTTTTCGGCATACAACATTGCTTACGCCGCAGGATTATTGACTGCAGGCAGATTGGCCGATGCCTACGGTCGTAAGCGTGCATTTCTTTCCGGATTAATGATCTTCATGTTGGGTTCAATTCTTTGTGCATTATCGCCAACTGCACTTTTTATGGTCATAGCGCGAATAATTCAAGCAATCGGTGGAGCAATTCTTACGCCTGCCTCACTTTCACTCGTATTGCCAGAGTTTCCAGTTGAACGACGCTCGGCAGCAATTGGTGTCTGGGGCGCCGTGGGCGGATTATCAGCAGCCAGTGGTCCGACAATTGGTGGTTTTTTGGTTGATAACTTCGGATGGCATTCGGTGTTTTTAGTAAATGTGCCATTCTGTTTAGTCGCCTTTTTCATTGGGTTGAAATTATTAAACGAATCAAGAGATGAAACCGCACCACGCACAGTCGACTATTTCGGTGCCCTACTTGTCGTATTCGGTGTCGGCCTACTCACTTTAATGATCGTGCAAAGTGACGAATGGGGATGGATTTCAAGTCGCTCGTCGATTATTTTTGCGACAGCATTTATCTTGCTTGCATCGTTTGTAATCCGTTGCAACCGTGTCGCTCACCCAGTTCTCGACTTGCGGTTATTTAAATTACCGTTTGTTACAGCGGCGGCAATCAGTGGTTTAGTTTTTAGAATGGGCTTCTTCTCGATGATTTTTATCAACACGCAGTGGCTACAAACAGTGTGGCATTACAGCCCGTCGCTATCTGGTTTGGCTGGTTCGCCAGGCCCACTGGCTGCAGCATTCATTGCAGCACCCGCGGGCAAACTCGGCAACCGAATTGGTCAGGGCAAAGTTGTCGGTTCTGGCGCGTTAATCATGAGCATCGGAATTTTGTGGATGAATCTGCACATCAAACCTGAAATTCACTACTGGGATATGTTTTTTCCGACAATTGTTTTTGTCGGCATCGGTGTGGGTCTATGTATCTCAACGCTCACAAGTTCGGCAACGGCATATTTACCACAACCAAGATTGGCGATGGGGTCTGCACTCAGCAACACTTCGGGTCAAATTGGTGCGGCACTTGGTATTGCATTGGCTAGTTCAATGCTTGTTTCTGCGTCAAAAACTGAAGATCCAATATCTGGTTTTCATCATGCATGGTTGATGATGAGTTGTGTAATTCTGCTCTCAGGAATCACGATGATCACTCTGTATCGCAAACCGACAGCAGAACAACTCGCCGTCGCCAGCGCTTAACGCGCTACACCAACTGGGCAAGTCACGCCAGTGCCACCGATACCGCAATAGCCACTCGGATTTTTCGCAAGATATTGCTGGTGATATTCCTCGGCATAATAAAACTCGGTTGAATCTTTGACTTCAGTGGTGATCTTGCCAAACCCGGCTTCAGTCAATCGTGACTGAAAAATATCGCGAGTCGCTACTACGCAAGCACGTTGATCATCGTTCGTCAAATAGATCGCACTGCGATATTGCGTGCCAATGTCGTTGCCTTGACGCATTCCTTGCGTCGGGTCATGCGACTCCCAGAACACTTGCAAAAGTTTCTCATAGGATATTTTCGCTGGATCAAACACAACCAGCACAACTTCAACGTGCATCGTGTCACCGTTGCAAACAGCCCTGTAACTCGGATCTTTTGTCACGCCACCGCTATATCCAACTGCTGACGTGAAAACCCCATCGAGTTGCCAGAACTTGCGTTCTGCGCCCCAAAAACATCCCAATCCAAAAACTGCAGTCTGCATCGAGTCTGGCCACGGGGCAACCATCGAATTACCAAGGACAAAGTGTGAACTGCTCATTGTGTAAGGCTATTAGATGTATATGTCACAAAGTGAACTTGAACCCAGACTATTTGTGGCAGCGGATATTGATTCAGCACTTGAATTGAACAACGCCAACTCTCCGTCAGTTGGCGAAATTGACAGATCTCAGCTCGAATTTCTGATTGAACACTCGCTTTATTCTTTTGCGATCGGCACTGCACAACTGCACGCTTTTTGTATCACCTTTGCGCCCGGCGCTCCGTATACGAGTGTCAACTATCAGTGGTTCTCGCGCAAATACTCTGATTTTGTATATCTTGACCGAATCGTGGTCAGAGAAAATATGCGCAATCAAAGTCTGGGTGCGAAACTTTACGCGGCGGTCGAGCAAAGAATGCTCAAAGATCGTTGCGCGCCGTTACTAACTTGCGAGGTGAACTTAAAACCGCCAAATCTTGGTTCGATTCGCTTTCATAACCGCATCGGTTTCAGCGAAGTTGGCCAGCAAGACTCAAAACCAGGTCTCACCGTCTCTTTGCTCGCCAAAACAATCCTGTGAAAATGCAAAATATTTTTCGATATTGCAAACAAAACCAAATCGCACTTGGCTTTGCTTTATTTGCCGCAATTTTAAGTGTCACGGCCAATCTTTCAGGGGTCGGCTGGAGTTGGGATTCGAGTGACTACGTCGCAGTTGGAGTGAACCTGGCAAATGGTCATGGGTTGCTTGACGCAACTGGCTTACTGATGACCGTTCGTCCGCCAGGATTATCCGTACTAATTGCATTTGGTGTTTGGATTGGAATAAGTACAAATTTATTTCTACTGATATTGAATGCACTCTGTTCAGCAGTTGTTGTTCTTGGTACATACAAACTTCTTAAAAATGCTCGTGTAAACCACATAACTTTACTTATCGCTATATCTTTTATTGCATTTAGCCCTGCACTGTTGTGGCAGTACTCAATGGCCTGGTCAGAGCCACCATTCATTGCATTGTTAATTATTTCAATGATCGTCTCACAACAAAAAATGACTTACTCAAAAGCCACGTTGATGACATTGCTCATGACAGCATTATTTTTTATTCGATATGTCGGCCCAGTATTTGCAACTGCTCTCACCTTGGCTTCCGTGCTGTTCAACCGTAAACAACTAGGAATAATAAAATCGGCTTTTGCTAACGGCTTATGTCTCGTTATTTCTCTGATACCGGTTTGGATTTGGCTAGTTCGTAACAAACGCATCGATGGAACTCTGACCGGTGCGCGCGCACCCGGTGGTGGCTCTTTGTTGGCACCTTTGAAAACTCTCACTGGCACATTTGGATCATGGGTACTCGGTAAACCAGTCGAAGGTGGAATCTATTTATCTTGGAACGATTACCCAACCAGTGCAAAAATAGTTGGAATTGGCTTCTTGATCACCTTTGCGACACTATTGGCTATCTACTGCTTGATGTCCATTAAAGAAAAAAGCGGAATGGATCAAATTCCCGATGTTTTAATACTCTGTGCTCTAATTTCAATTTCATACATTGGTTTTTCGGCGTATCGCTTCGTGCATTGGGAACTCGGCCCCCTAGACAACCGAATAATGATTCCTATATATGTACCAATAATCATCATCTTGGCGATTGTGATCGAGAAAATTAAACCCCGACAAAACGTTTTGAGAGTTGTCGTCTGTGGAATATTTATTGTCATAGTCGGGTGGCAATTGACACGAGCCGTAACCGACGCAACAAAGTTTGGTCGAGATGGGCGGTACTGGTCAGCAAATAGTTTCCAAGACTCGCCAATTAACCAATTTGCTAAGTCTCTACCTACAAGTAGCTCACTACTAAGTAACCAGCCTCAACAGCTTTTCGCTATTTGGCGAAAGTCATCAGTTTTTAATCAATCTCAACTTGATGCGGCACAAAAGGCCTCGTGTGAGCATCGTTACTTTGTTTGGTACAACTCAACTTATGACGACGGCACCGTGAATCTTGAAGGTCAACCAGAACTGGCAAATTCGATCTACAGTGATGATGCGGGTACCGTCTTTGATCTTGGTACATGTAGTAGCGATATTGATTTTTATTGGCCGTAGTAAAAGTCCTAGTAAAAGTCCTAGTAAAATAACCAAGTTATGAAAATCGGAATTCTTGTCGTTGCATATAACGCAGAAGAAACTCTCAGCAAAGTGCTTGATCGCATCCCGAGTGAGTTTGCACAACAGATCGAATCTATTTTGGTTTGTGACGATGCAAGCACCGATAATACCCACCATGTTGGACTCTCCTACCAAAATAATTCGAAGTTGCCACTCATACTTATTCGACATCCGACAAATCTTGGCTACGGCGGTAATCAAAAAACTGGCTACCAATGGGCGCTTGAGAAAAACCTCGACTTAGTTGTGCTATTGCATGGCGATGGACAATACGCCCCCGAGTATCTGCCACAAATGGTCGAGCCAATTGTCTCCGGACGAGCCGATGTTGTCTTTGGTTCTCGAATGATGACAAGTGGTGGGGCACGCAAAGGTGGAATGCCTCTTTATAAATACGTCGGTAACAAAATTTTGACGTACATACAAAATCGTCTCGCCAAGGTTTCATTGACCGAATGGCATAGTGGATATCGCGCCTACAGCGTCGCTTCACTTCGCAAAGTCAACTTTTTGAAGAACTCAGACTATTTTGACTTTGATTCACAGATTATTTTGCAAATGATCGATGCACGACAGCGAATCGTCGAAATTGAAATACCAACATTCTACGGAGACGAAATTTCTCGTGTGAACGGCATCAAGTACGGTCTAAAGATCTTGATTCACACGCTTAAATTCAGACTCTCATCAAACAAGAGCTATTTCTAACTCGCCCAAATGCGATCGTTGATAGATCCTGTTTGGTTATTGCTGACAGTTTTAGTCGTCGCAGTTTCCACAAAATTCAATAGTGCAAAAATCAATCGTGTCATTCAACTTATTGCGCGAGCGAGCATGGCGATCCTAGTTTTTCTTTCAACTGGCGTTGCAACATTGATCTTTGACAAAATTCTTGCCACTGAATCAACCCCGCAAACTGGCTGGTCGCCTGAATTTATTTTCGTTTTGGGCGGTGGCTACGAACTTGCGGCAACCGAAGCTCAAGATTTTCTCGGCACAGAAAGCATTCGACGAGTGAATGCAGCCTCGGCACTGTGGCTCAAATATCCAGATGCATCAGTTGTGTTTTCTGGCGGTCAACCAGGCACAGAAAACGACCGT